>DASQCX010000527.1:0-11185 GCA_035634455.1 Burkholderiaceae bacterium | reverse complement strand
CTCGAACTGCCGCCCGGCAGCAGCGTGCGCGCCACGCTCGACACGCTGAACCTGTCGCCGGCGCCGCCGACGCGTGCCAAGCCCGATCCCCGCGACTGGCTCGACGGCCGCGAGACGCCCGACCCCGAGTCGCCGACCCGGCCCTGACGCTAGGCCTTGAGCGCCTGCAGGCGGCGCAGCGCCTCGTCCAGCGTCGCTTCCTTCTTGGCGAAGCAGAAGCGGATCACGCGCATGTCGGGCGCCTGGTCGTGGAAGGCCGACATCGGGATCGCGGCCACGCCGACCTCGGTGGCGAGCCACTCGCAGAACGCGAGGTCGCCCTGGTCGGACAGCGCCGAGTAGTCGACGCACTGGAAGTACGTGCCTTCGCAGGGCAGCAGCTTCAGCGCGGTGCCCGCGAGGCCGGCGCGGAAGCGGTCGCGCTTGGCCTGGTAGAACGGCGCGAGCGTGCGCCAGCGGGACGGGTCGGCCAGGAAGGCGGCGATGCCGTGCTGCATCGGCGCATTCACGGTGAACACGTTGAACTGGTGCACCTTGCGGAACTCGCGCATCAGCGCCGCTGGTGCGGCGACGTAGCCGACCTTCCAGCCGGTGACATGGAAGGTCTTGCCGAAGCTCGACACCACCACGCTGCGCTCGGCCAGCTCGGGCAGCCCCGAGACGCTGGCGTGCGCGACGCCGTCGAACACCATGTGCTCGTAGACTTCGTCGGACAGCACCAGCGCGCGCGTCGGGGCGAGCAGGGCGGCGAAGCGCGCGCGCTCGTCGTCCGTCCACACGGTGCCGCTCGGGTTGTGCGGCGTGTTGACGATGACCATGCGCGTGCGCGGCGTCAGCGCCCTGGCCAGGGCGTCGAAGTCGGGCCGCCAGGTGCCCGGGACCAGCGGCACGCGCACCGTGTTGCCGCCGGCCAGCGCGATCGACGGGCCGTAGCTGTCGTAGCAGGGCTCCAGCACGATCACGTCGTCGCCCGGATGCACCAGCGCGAGCACGGTCGACAGGATGCCTTGCGTGGCGCCGGCGGTGATCGTGATCTCCGAGTCGGCGTCGTAGCGGCGGCCCGTGGTCAGCGCGATCTTGTCGGACACGGCCTGGCGCAGCGCCGGGATGCCCGTCATCGGCGGGTATTGGTTGTGGCCGGCGCGCATGGCGGCGGCGACGGCGTCGACCAGCGCCGGGTCGCAGTCGAAGTCCGGGAAGCCCTGGCCGAGGTTGATGGCGCCGGTCTTCGCGGCCAGCGCCGACATCACGGTGAAGATGGTGGTGCCCACGCTGGGCAGGCGGCTCGCGCCGACGAGTTCGTCAGAGGTCATAGCTCTCCTCTCCGGCGCCGCCGAGCGCGCGCAGCAGCAGCGGGCGGGTCAGGCGGTCGGACAGCAGCTCGGCGAACGTGAGCACGTAGCCGCGCAGGTAGGCGCCGCGGCGGAAGGCCACGCGCGTGACGTTCTTGCCGAACAGGTGGCCGGCCGGCCGGGTCACCAGCTCGCCGCCGGGCGGGTCGTCGCGCACCGCCATCTCCGCGACGATGCCCACGCCCAGGCCGGCCTTCACGTAGGTCTTGATGACGTCGGAGTCGATCGCCTCGAGCGCGATGTTGGGCTTGAGGCGGCGCTGCGCGAACGCCGCGTCGATGCGGCGCCGGCCGGTGAACGACGGGTGGTAGGAGATCAGCGTCTCGCCGGCGAGCTGCTCCAGCGTGATCTTCTCGAACGCGGCCAGCGGGTCGTCGGCGCGCATGACGATCACGTGCTCCCACTCGTAGCACGGCAGCGAGACCAGGTCCTCGGGTTCGGACAGCGACTCCGTGGCCAGCCCGATGTCGGCGGTGCCGTCCAGCAGCATCTGCACGACCTCGCTGGGCGAGCCCTGGTGCAGGCTGACCTGCACCTTGGGAAAGCGCCGGCGCAGCTGCGCGACCGGCTCGGGCAGGACGTAGCGTGCCTGCGTGTGGGTGGCGGCGATCGACAGCGTGCCGGCGTCCTGCTTGGAATACTCCTCGCCGATGCGCTTCATGTTGGCCACCTCGCGCAGGATCACGTCGATCGCCTTGAGCACCTCCTGGCCCGGCTCGGTGACGCGGCGCAGGCGCTTGCCGTGGCGCACGAACAGGTCGATGCCCAACTCCTCCTCAAGCTCGAGGATGGCTTTCGAGATGCCCGGCTGCGAGGTGAACAGGGCTTTCGCGGTCTCGGTCAGGTTGAGGTTGCGGCGCACGGCCTCCTGCACGAAGCGGAACTGGTGCAGGTTCATGTGCCGATTCCGTCGAGCGGGTTGTGGGCGGACGCGAAGCTCAGTCCGGCGAGGTCGACCGTGGCGTCCGCGAGCGCGGCGATGACGTGCGGCGTCTCGCCGAGCGCGGGGTGCAGCGTCCACGCGACGCCCGGGTGCGCGTCGCGCAGGCGGGCCAGCTGCGCCGGCACGTCGCGCCGCACGTGGCCGCCCATGCCGAGGAAGGCCGGCACGACGGCGACGTGGGTGCAGCCGCGTGCGACCAGCGCCGCGGCCGCTGCCTCCAGCGTCGGCGCCATCAGTTCGAGGAACGCGAGCTCGACGATCGCCTCGGGCGCGCGCTCGCGCACGCGGGCGGCGACCGCCTCGAACGGCGTGGCCCAGGACGGGTCGCGCGCGCCATGCGCGAGCAGGATCACGGCTTGACTGCCCATCTAGCGATACCTCACCAGCCACGCGAACGCCGACATCGACATCAGCAGGTACACCACGCTGGGCACCGACGCGGCGATCCACGGCGTCCATTCGTGCAGCATGCCCAGGTGGCCGGCCACGTTGTTCAGCAGCACGAAGCTGATGCCCAGCATGATGCCGCCGAACACCTTCACGCTGACGCCGCCGGCGCGCGCGTGCAGGTAGGCGAAGGGCAGGGCGAGCGCGACCATCACCAGGCAGGCGAACGGGTACAGCACGCGCTTCCAGAACTGGATGCGGTAGGTCTGCGTCGACTGCTCCTGCTCGGCCAGGTGCGTGCTGTAGCGCCACAGGTCCAGCGCGCCCATGCTCTGCACCGGCAGGATGGAGGCGGTGGCGACGGCGGAGGTGAGCGTGGTCGGCCACGCCATCGTCTCCAGCTTGCGCGTCTCGACGCGCGGCTCCGCGCTGCCGGCGCGCGGGATCCAGCGCGTCTCGGTGACGTCCTGCAGCGTCCATTGCGTGATCGTGCGGCCGCGCGGCACGACCGCGTGCTCGGCCTGCAGGCTGCGCACCTCGCGGCCGCTGGCGTCCATCTCGTAGATGCGCACGCCCGTGAGCTCGCCCACCGTGCCGACGCCGCGGACGTTGACGGTGATGGCGCGGTCGCCGTCGGGATCCGTGCGCTTCTCCTTGAGCCACGCGCCGGTGCGGCCGATCGCCAGGCCCATGCCGAAGCGTGCCTTCAGGAAGCTCGCGGCCTGCTCGCTGTGCGGCGTGACGTACTCGCCGAGCCCGAACGTGAGCACCGCGAACAGCAGGCCGATCACGCCCAGCAGGCTCAGCGCGCGCCCCGGGCCCAGGCCGGCCGTGCGCAGGATGGTGAACTCGGACGAGGACGCCAGCCGCGCCATCGAGTAGATGGTGCCGATCAGCACTGCGATCGGGAACAGCTCGTAGACGTGGCCGGGCTGCTCCAGCAGCACCGCCAGCGCCGCGGCCCCCAGCGTGTAGCCGTTGCGCCCGACGCGGCCCATCTCGTCGACGAAGTCGATGAAGAAGAACAGCGCGATGAAGAAGATGGTCACGAAGAACACGGACCACAGCACGTCGCGGTAGAGGAGCTGGCGGACGGTCTTCATGCGGCCCTCCGGCGCAGCAGCAGATTCATCGGATGGATCACGGTGGCGTGCTCGCGCCACCAGATCAGCCCCAGCGCCAGCAGGAAGGCCGCGCCGTGCAGGCCGACGAGCGCGACGACGATGTTCAGGCGCCCGCTGCCGACCCAGGCCTGGGTCAGGTTCAGCAGGTTGTAGTAGATGACGAAGGCCAGCGCCGCGAACAGCAGGCCCCAGTTGCTCGCGCGGCGCGGGTTGGCGGCCGACAGGCTGATGCCCATGAACAGCAGGTTGGTCGCCCCCAGGATCAGGCCGAGGCGCCACGTGAGCTCGCCCATGTAGGCCGGGCCGCCGGTCAGAATCAGGTCGACGGTGTCGACGGCGCGCGGCGAGGGCGCGCCCGACGGCGGCGCGTTGCTCGTGCCGGCGTGCACGCGGTAGTTCCTGAACTCGACGTGCGTGTGCTCGCCGGAGGCCTTGTCGTTCTGCTCCATGTGGCCCGAGTCGAGCACCAGGAAGCGCTCGCCGCCGACGTTCTCGATCTTGCCCGACTGCGACACCGCCACCGATTCGCGCGTGCCGGCGTCGGTCATGATGAAGACGTTGCGCCCGCCGCCGCTGGCGCCGCTGGCGGCCTTCTCGACGAAGAACACGCGCCGGCCGTCGCCCGAGGCCTGGAACTGGCCCGGCGAGGCGCGCAGCACGTCGGCGCGCTGCTCGAAGCGCTGGCGCAGGTCGTTGTACTGCATGTAGCTCCACGGCCAGACGAACAGCATCAGGATGCCGATGAGCACGATGATGGGCCAGCTCGTCGCCACCACCGGGCGGATGAAGCGCGCCAGGCCGATGCCGCTGGAGAACCAGATGGCCATCTCGCTCTCGCGGTACATGCGGCCCAGCGTCAGGATGACGCCGATGAACAGCGACAGCGACAGGATGGTCGGCAGCGTCTGCAGGCCCAGCAGCGTGAAGATGAAGACGACGTCCTGCGGCGCCACCGCCCCGTTGGCCGCCAGGCCCAGCGTGCGGATGACGAGGTTGGTCATGAAGATGGTCAGGATCACCATCAGCGTGGCCGCGAAGCTGCGCGCCAACTCCTTGCGGACCGTCGAATCGAATAACATCGCGCGATTATCTCCAATCGAATGCGAATCCTTACCATGGACTTCCAAACCCTGGCCCTGCCCGAAGCGGGCGTCGCCGGCGTCAATGCCGACGCACTCATCGTCGTCCTGCCGGCCTCCGGCGACCTGCCGAAGTTCGGCGCCGCCATCGATGCGGCGCTCGCCGACGCCGTCAAGGGCGGCGACCTCGAGCGCAAGGCCGGCAAGTCGGTCTACCTGCCGCGCGTGGCCGGCGTGAAGGCCGGCCGCGTCGTGCTGGCCGTCGCGCGCGACGCCTCGGCCAAGGCCTTCAAGGCGGCCGTTGCGGCGGCGCTGGGCAGCGTCAAGGCCGGCCCGGCCAAGCATGTCGCGGTCGTCGGCGGCGCGTCCACCGCGGCCGACGCCGAGGCGCTGGCCGTCGCCACGGGCGACGCCGTCTACCACTACAGCAGGACCAAGCCGAGCGCCGCGCCGGCGCCGGCGCTCGCCAAGGTGACCTACGTCGTGCCCAAGGCGGCCGTCGGCGGCGCGAAGTCGGGCCTGGGCGTGGGTGCCGCGATCGTCTCCGGCATGGACCTCGCGCGCGAGTGCGCGAACCTGCCGGCCAACTACGCCACGCCGACGTTCCTGGGCGAGCAGGCGCTGGCCATGGTCAAGACGCACGGCCTGGAAGTCGAGGTGCTCGATCGCAAGGCCTGCGAGAAGCTGGGCATGGGCTCGTTCCTGTCGGTGGCGCGCGGTTCCGAGGAGCCGCCGAAGTTCATCGTCATGCAGTACAAGGGCGGCGCCAAGAAGGACGCCCCGGTCGTGCTGGTGGGCAAGGGCATCACCTTCGACACCGGCGGCATCTCGCTGAAGCCGGGCCCCGAGATGGACGAGATGAAGTTCGACATGTGCGGCGCCGCCAGCGTGCTGGGCACGCTGCGCGCCGTGGCCGAGCTCAAGCTCAAGGTCAATCTCGTCGGCCTGATCCCGACCTGCGACAACATGCCCTCGGGCAAGGCCACCAAGCCGGGCGACGTCGTCACCAGCATGTCGGGCCAGACCATCGAGATCCTCAACACCGACGCCGAGGGCCGCCTGATCCTGTGCGACGCGCTGACCTACGCCGAGCGCTTCAAGCCGCAGGCCGTGGTCGACATCGCCACGCTGACGGGCGCGATCGTCATCGCGCTGGGCCACCACAACAGCGGCCTGTTCTCGCCGGACGACACGCTCGCCGCCGACCTGCTGGCCGCCTCGTCCGCCGCCCTCGACCCGGCCTGGCGCATGCCGCTGGACGACGAGTACGACGAGCTCCTCAAGAGCAACTTCGCCGACATGGCCAACATCGGCGGCCGCGCCGGCGGCTCCATCACCGCGGCCAAGTTCCTGCAGCGCTACACCGCCAAGTATCCCTGGGCCCACGTGGACATCGCCGGCACGGCGCATCGTTCGGGCGCGGCCAAGGGTGCGACCGGCCGCCCGGTGCCGCTGCTGACGCACTTCGTGATGTCGCGCGCCAAGTAAGCCTGCGCCCGTCTTGACCGACATCGCCTTCCACACCGGCATCGCGAATCCGCTGGATTACGCGTGCCGGCTGCTGCGCAAGGCCTACCGGTCGGGCGCGCGGGTGGCCGTCCACGGCGAGCCGGCGCTGCTGGATCGCCTGGACCAGGCGCTGTGGACCTTCGAGCAGCTCGAGTTCGTGCCGCACATCGTGCTGCCGCGCGACGGCGGCGACGCCCGTCGCCTGGCGCTGTCGCCCATCGTGCTGGTCAAGGACGCGGGCCGGGCGCCCGGGGCATGCCGGATCGGCGTGTCGCTCGCGGGACACCCGGTGGAGGACGTCACGATCTACGACCGCCTGATCGCCATCGTCGGGCTCGATCCCGAGCAGCGCGAGGCCGGGCGCCTGCGGTGGCGCGAGTACGAGAAGGCGGGCCACGCCGTGAGCCACGTCGCAAAGTCGTCGGCGGGCGAGGGCTGACGGCCTCGATCCGTACCCACCAATGAAAACGCCCGGACTAAGCCGGGCGTCCTCTCTTTTCGAACTGCCCCGCGAAGCGGAGCGGTTCAAAGAGATTCGAAGATTACTTCGAAGCGGCGGCCGAAGCGGCGTCAGCCTTCTTCGCAGCCTTGTGCTCGGCCTTCTTCTCGGCCTTGTGCTCGGCCTTCTTCTCGGCCTTGGCGGCGGAAGCGGGAGCCGAAGCGGCGTCAGCGGCGAAAGCGCCAACGGCGAAGGTGGAGACGATCAGGGCGGCCAGGAGCTTGGTCATTTTAAGGTACCTTAATGAAGTTGAAATTGCTGTCCCGTCAGGGCATAGCAGCCCATGAACGCATCCCCTTGCCGGACGGTTGACAGGATTTTTCGTTCTAGAATTTATTTTTTGCCAGGGTCTGTACCTAGGCCCTGGGCCACCAGAACAACGCGGAGCAAGAGTCGATGAGCGAACACGTCAAGGTCCCGGCGGGCGGCAGCAAGATCACGGTCAACGCGGACTTCTCGCTGAACGTGCCCGACCAGCCCGTCATCCCGTACATCGAGGGTGACGGCACGGGCCTGGACATCACGCCGGTGATGCTCAAGGTGGTCGATGCGGCCGTCGAGAAGTCCTACGGCGGCAAGCGCAGGATCCACTGGATGGAGATCTACGCCGGCGAGAAGGCCACCCAGGTCTACGGCCCGGACGTGTGGCTGCCCGACGAGACGCTGGAGATCGTCAGGGACTACGTCGTCTCCATCAAGGGCCCGCTGACCACGCCGGTGGGCGGCGGCATCCGCTCGCTGAACGTCGCGCTGCGCCAGCAGCTCGACCTGTACGTCTGCCTGCGCCCTGTGCAGTACTTCAAGGGCGTGCCGTCGCCGGTCAAGCACCCCGAGAAGGTCGACATGGTGATCTTCCGCGAGAACTCGGAGGACATCTACGCCGGCATCGAGTACGAGGCCGGGAGCGAGAAGGCCAGGAAGCTGATCAAGTTCCTGCGCGAGGACATGGGCGTCACGAAGATCCGGTTCCCCGAGACCTCGGGCATCGGCATCAAGCCCGTCTCGCGCGAAGGCACCGAGCGCCTGGTGCGCAAGGCGCTGCAATACGCGATCGACAACGACAAGCCCTCGGTCACGTTGGTGCACAAGGGCAACATCATGAAGTTCACGGAAGGCGGCTTCCGGGACTGGGGCTACGCGCTGGCGCAGAAGGAGTTCGGGGCGCAGCTGATCGACGGCGGCCCGTGGGTCAAGTTCAAGAATCCCAGGACCGGCCGCGACATCACCGTCAAGGACTCGATCGCCGACGCCTTCCTGCAGCAGATCATCCTGCGTCCGGCCGAATACTCGGTCATCGCCACGCTCAACCTCAACGGCGACTACATCTCGGACGCGCTGGCCGCCCAGGTCGGCGGCATCGGCATCGCCCCGGGCGCCAACCTGTCCGACTCGGTCGCGATGTTCGAGGCCACGCACGGCACCGCGCCGAAGTACGCCGGCAAGGACTACGTCAACCCGGGCTCCGAGATCCTGTCGGCCGAGATGATGCTGCGCCACATGGGCTGGACGGAGGCGGCCGACCTCGTCATCGCCTCGATGGAGCGGGCCATCCTCAGCAAGCGGGTCACCTACGACTTCGCCCGCCTGATGGACGGCGCGACGCAGGTGTCGTGCTCGGCCTTCGGCGACGTCATGATCGAGCACATGTGATCCGGCGCGATCCGCGGATCGCAACCATCACTTCAAGAATGAACCCCAGATCGTTGAATCGATTGGGGTTTTCTGTTTTTCAGTCACCCATTTCCTGATTCCGAATCCCGTGAACATCGTCGTCCGAGAAGACCTCAAGAGCTACATCGAACCGCTGACCCCCGACGAGCGCGACGCGCTCGAGCGCAGCCTGCTGGCCGAGGGTTGCCGCGACGCGCTCGTGCTGTGGGGCGACGTCCTGGTCGACGGCCACAACCGCTACGGCCTGTGCCGCAAGCACGGCCTGCCGTTCAACACGGTGCAGAACCCGCGCTTCCAGTCGATCGAGGACGTGCACCTGTGGATGATCGACCAGCACCTGGGCCGGCGCAGCGTCTCCGATTTCCAGCGTGGCGTGCTCGCGCTGCGCAAGAAGGAGATCGTCGGGGCGCGCGAGGCGGCCGCCCGTGCCGCGAGAAAGGATGCCAGCCTGCGCGCCGAGGTGCTGGGCGAGGCCGCCCCCGTGGATTCGCCGATCGATGGCGAGCCCGCGGCCGTCGCCGAGCCGCCGATCAAGTCGCGCGAGGAGGTCGCCAAGGCGGCGCGCCTGAGCCCGACGCAGGTGACGATGATCGAGAAGATCCAGAAACAGGCCGCGCCCGAGGTGGTGGCGGCCGTGCGCGCGGGCACGATCTCGTTGAACGCCGCGGCCGCCGTGGCCAGGCTGCCGGTGGAGGAGCAGGTGGCCGCCGCGTCGGCCGGCAAGGACGAACTCAAGCAGGCGGCCAGGCGCGCGCGCGAGGCCACGAAGAAGCCGCGCGAGGAGGCCAGCCAACGCCCGACGACCGAGGTGCAGGCGCTGCAGGACCGCATCGCCGAGCTGACGGCGGAAAACGAATACCTGCGCGGCCAGGTGGCCGAACTGCAGGCGAAGCTCGCGGGCTGACCGCCGGGCGCGGCGCGGGAGCGTCCGGCCGCCAAAAAATCCCCGTGGGTTCCCCGCGACGGGGCTGCAAGGCGGGCGCGCGACGTGCTACCTTGACAGCGTCGGACTGCGCTGTCCAATCCGCTGCCGTGCGCCCGTCCGGGCCGCAGCGCCGGGCTGGAAAGTCGTCCAGTACGGTCGTCTTGAAATGGGCCGCCTCGTCCCGAAATGCGTGGCCTGGGCAAAGCTTATCCGGCAATGCTCCCGACCTCGCCAGGGCGACGATATGTCCCGTCGCGCCCTGCGGGCGCGCCAGTCTATAGAATCGATTCATGCCCGAGGAAAACCCTCCACCGCCGCCACCCGTGTTGCCCAAGCCGAGCCTGCCCGACTCGGGCCAGGGCGCGGTCGTGGCCGAACGCAAGGCTGCCCGAACCAAGCCGCCCCGCATGTACCAGGTGGTGCTGCTCAATGACGACTTCACTCCGATGGAGTTCGTCGTCATGGTGCTGCAGGAATATTTCAAGTTGGACCTCGAAACCTCCACGCAGATCATGCTGAAGATCCATCATGAGGGGCGTGGCGTGTGCGGCCTGTTCACCAAGGACATCGCCGCCACCAAGGTCGAGCTGGTACTGGCCGCCGCACGTCGGTACGGACACCCGCTTCAATGCATTATGGAGGCCGCATGATTGCGCAAGAACTGGAAGTCAGCCTGCACATGGCGTTTGTCGAGGCGCGTCAGCAGCGGCACGAGTTCATCACCGTCGAGCACCTGCTGCTCGCGTTGCTGGACAACCCGTCGGCGGCCGAGGTGCTGCGCGCCTGCGCTGCCAACATCGAGGACCTGAGGAAGAGCCTGTCGACCTTCATCCGCGAGAACACGCCCACCGTGGGCGGCTCGGAAGAGGTCGACACCCAGCCGACGCTGGGCTTCCAGCGCGTGATCCAGCGCGCGATCATGCACGTGCAGTCCACCGGCGGCGGCAAGAAGGAAGTCACCGGCGCCAACGTGCTCGTGGCCATCTTCGGCGAGAAGGATTCGCACGCCGTGTACTACCTGCACCAGCAGGGCGTCACGCGCCTGGACGTCGTCAACTACATCGCCCACGGCATCAAGAAGTCGGATCCGCCGGAGCCGCCGAAGGCGAGCGGCGAATCGGCCGGCGAGCAGGCCGAGAAGGACGAGGGCGGCGAGGGCAAGGGCTCCCCGCTCGACCAGTTCACGCAGAACCTCAACCAGATGGCGCGCGACGGCAAGATCGATCCGCTGATCGGCCGCGAGCACGAGGTCGAGAGCGTGATCCAGGTGCTGTGCCGCCGCCGCAAGAACAACCCGCTGCTGGTCGGCGAGGCCGGCGTCGGCAAGACGGCGATCGCCGAAGGCCTGGCCTGGCGCATCACCGAGGGCGACGTGCCCGAGGTGCTGGCCGAGTCGGTCGTCTACTCGCTCGACATGGGCGCGCTGCTGGCCGGCACCAAGTACCGCGGCGACTTCGAGCAGCGCCTCAAGGGCGTGCTCAAGCAGCTCAAGGAGCAGCCGCGCGCGGTGCTGTTCATCGACGAGATCCACACGCTGATCGGCGCGGGCGCCGCGTCGGGCGGCACGCTGGACGCGAGCAACCTGCTCAAGCCGGCGCTGTCCAACGGCACGATGAAGTGCATCGGCGCGACCACCTTCACCGAGTACCGCGGCATCTTCGAGAAGGACGCGGCGCTGTCGCGGCGCTTCCAGAAG
>DASQCX010000526.1:0-1565 GCA_035634455.1 Burkholderiaceae bacterium | reverse complement strand
GGGCGGCGGCGGCGCGTTGCGGCGCGCCCGGGCGGTGACCAGCGCGGCCTCCACCGTGGGCACGATCTGCGCGATGTCCAGCGGCTTGACCAGGTAGGCGACGGCGCCCAGCGCCTTGACCTGCGCCACGGTCTCGTCGTCGGCGAACGCGGACAGGAACATGAACGGCGTCTGCAGCGACTCGCGCAGGTAGGCCGCGACGTCGAAGCCGCTCATGCCCTCCATGCGGATGTCCAGCAGCGCCAGGTCGGGGCGGTGCTGGCGCGCCAGCAGGATCGCGTCGTCGCCGTTGTCGGCGTCGATGATCTCGTAGCCGGCCTGGGACAGCCCGTGCGTGACCGTGGCCAGCACCAGGCGGTCGTCGTCGACGACGAGGATCTTGCCCTTGTTCATCGCGCGCGCCTCCCGGCCGTCGCGGGGGACGACGGCGCGCAACGGGCGGAACGGGTCGGGCGGCGGGAGCTCATCGGAGGCCATTTTGACCTAATCGGCAGGATGGCGGATTGCTGTAGCGCGGGCGCCGCCGCCCGCGCGATGCCCGCGGGCGCCACCCGGGCACGGGGCCGGTGGTAAATTGCGCCGCCCTGAAGATGCCAGCCACGGCATGCCATTCGCCCCCCATGCCGACCGCCTCCGCCCCCACCCCGTTCCGCCAGGAAGCCCGCGCCCTGCTGCAGCTGGGCGTGCCCATCATCCTGTCGCAGGTCGCGCAGGTGCTGATGGGGCTGCTCGACACGGTGATGTCGGGCCACGCCGGCGCCTTCGAGCAGGCCGTCGTCGGGCTTGGCGTCTCGCTGTGGATCCCGGTGTTCATCGGGCTGATGAGCGTCGTGCAGGCGGTGTCGCCGCTGATCGCGCATCACTTCGGCGCCGGCGACCACGCCGCCGTCGCGCGTGACGCGCGCGAGGGCATCTGGCTGGCGCTGTACTGCGGTCTGATCCCGCTGCTGCTGGTGCCGCTCGCGCCGCCGCTGCTGGAGGCGTTCGACATCGATCCGCGGCTGGCCGCGCGCACCGGCGTGTTCCTGTGGGGCATCGTGTTCGGGCTGCCCGCGGCGCTGGTCTACCGCTCGCTGGCGTTCTACTCGTCCAGCATCAACCAGACGCGCCCGGTGATGGTGCTGGCCTTCGTCGGCCTCGCGGTCAACGCGTTCCTGAACTGGGTGCTGATCTACGGCCACCTCGGGCTGCCGGCCATGGGCGGCGCGGGCTGCGGCTGGGCGACGGGCATCGGCATGTGGGTGTCGCTGGCGGCGCTGGCCGTCTGGACGGCGCGCGCCGAGGTCTACAAGCCGACCTACGTGTGGCGCGACTGGCGGCTGCCGACCTGGGACGCGCAGAAGCGCCTGCTAAGGCTGGGCCTGCCGATGGGCGGCGCGGGCGTCGCCGAGGTGGCGGCGTTCTGCAGCGTGGCCATCCTCGTCGGCCGCTTCGGCGACGTGCAGATCGCCGCGCACCAGATCGCGCTGAACTCGTCGGCGCTGATCTTCATGTTCCCGATGGGCATCTCGGCCGCCACCACGGTGCGCGTCGGCCACGCGCTCGGCGCCGGCGACGCGCACGCC
>DASQCX010000525.1:0-2474 GCA_035634455.1 Burkholderiaceae bacterium | reverse complement strand
CGGTGGCCGTGAAGGGGCCGCTGCGCTCCAACAGCCTGTCCCTGCTGCTGGAGGCGGCCGTCGAGGGCCTGGGCATCGCCGCGCTGCCGCGCTACGTGGCGCAGGAGGCGCTGGTGCAGGGCACGGTCGTGCCGCTGCTGGGCGCGTGGTCGCTGCCCGCGCAGGAGGTGCACGCGGTGTTCCCCTCGCCGCGCATGCTGCCGCTGAAGGTGTCGGGCTTCGTCGGCTTCCTGCAGGCGCAGTTCGAAGGGGAATGGTGGACGCGCGTGCAGCGTCCGTCGATCACGCCTTGAGCAGGTCGAACAAGGTGCGCGCGACGACCTTGGTCGCGCGCCGCAGGTCCTCCAGCACGATGTGCTCGTCGGCCCGCTTCGCGTTCGACTCCAGCACCGTGCGCGGCCCCGCGCCGTAGATCACCGCGGGGATGCCGCGCTCGCTGAACAGGCGCGCGTCGGTGTACAGCGGCGTGCCGCAGGCCTCCACCGGCTCGCCGAACAGCGCCGTGGCGTGCGTGCACAGCGCGTCGACCAGCGGCGCGTTGCCGGCCAGCGGCTTCATCGCGTGGGCCAGCAGGATGCGCTTGGTGTCGACGCTGATGCCCGCCTGGCCCGCGGCGGCGCGCTCGATCAGCGCGCGCAGGCCGGCCTCGACGGCCGCCGGATCCTCTTCGGGGATCATGCGGCGGTCGACCTTGAGAACCACCTTGCCGGGCACGACG
The DNA here is from genome assembly GCA_035634455.1 of Burkholderiaceae bacterium. Lineage (GTDB taxonomy): Bacteria > Pseudomonadota > Gammaproteobacteria > Burkholderiales > Burkholderiaceae_C > Scleromatobacter. The sequence goes on along the minus strand of DASQCX010000525.1, from coordinate 1,756 downwards.
TTGGTGTTGGTGCCGCCTGCGATCTGACCGACGTTGACGTAGCCGTGGTGGATGCCGCGCACCGCGCTGCACGTCTTCCTCAGCACCTCGTTCTCGGCGTACAGCGCGGTCAGGATGCGGTTGGCGGCCTGCAGCGCGTCGACCGCCGTCTCCGGCACCGCGGCGTGGCCCATCTTGCCGTGCACGGTGATCTCCAGCTGCAGGCAGCCGTTGTGCGCGGTGACGACCTGGTAGCTGAAGCCGGCGGCGATCTCGAGGTCGGGCTTCGTCAGCCCGCGCTCCAGCAGCCAGGCGGGGCCCAGCTCGCCGCCGAACTCCTCGTCGTAGGTGAACAGCAGGTCGACGCCGCCGGCCAGCGGGGCGCCGAGCGCCTCGAGGGCGCGCACGGCGAACGTGAAGGTCGTGAAGTCGCACTTGCTGACCGCGGCCGCGCGGCCGTACAGCTTGCCGTCGACGACCTCGCCGCCGTACGGATCGCGCGTCCAACCCTCGCCGGGCGGGACGACGTCGCCGTGCGCGTTCAGTGCCACCACGCGCCCGCCGGGCGCATAGCGGCGCTGCACGACGAGGTTGGTGATCGATTGCAGGCCGTGCTCGCGCACGGTGGCCGCGGGCACCTCGTGCGCCTGCGCGAGCAGGCCCAATTCGCGCAGCAGCTCCTGCGTGCGCAGCGCGTGCGGCGTGTTGTTGCCGGGCGGCGTGTCGGTGGGCACGCGCACCAGTTGCTGCAGCAGGCGCACCTGCTCGTCGAAGTGGGCGTCGATCCAGCGATCGAGCGAGGCGTACGAAGCGGAAGTCATCGGGTCTCCGAGGCAAGGTTGGCGAGCAGGCGCGCGAAGGCCTGCACCGCGAGGTCGATGTCGTGGCTGGAGGTGGACTCCAGCGGGTTGTGGCTGATGCCGGCGTTCTCGCCGCGCACGAACAGCATGGCCTGCGGCAGCAGCGCGTGCATCTTCATGGCGTCGTGGCCGGCGCCGCTGGGCAGGCGATGCACCGGCAGGCCCAGCGATTCGACGGCGCGTTCCCAGCGCGATTGCCATTCGGGCGCGCTGGGTGCGGCGGCGGCGCGCATCGTCTCGTGCAGCTGGTACGACAGGCCGCGGCGCGCGCAGATCGCAGCGAGCTCGGCGAGGATGTCGCGCGAGCAGGCGTCGCGCGCTTCGTTCGTCGGCGCGCGCACGTCGAGGCTGAACTTGCAGCGCCCGGGCACGACGTTGATCGAGCCGTTGGGCACTTCGAGGATGCCGACGGTGCCGACCAGGTGCGGCTCGGTCTGCGCGCGGCGCTCGACGAACAGCGCCAGCTCGGCGACGCCGATGGCCGCGTCGCGGCGGCGGTCCATCGGCGTGGTGCCGGCGTGGCTCGCGAGGCCGACGACTTCGCCGACATGGCGCACGCTGCCGTTGATCGACGTGACCACGCCCAGCGGCAGGTCGAGTTCGTTGAGCACCGGCCCCTGCTCGATGTGCACCTCGACGAAGCCGAGGTAGCGCTTCGGGTCGCGCTTCAATGCCGGGATGTCTTGCGGATTCAAGCCGGCCGCGGCCATCGCGTCGCGCATGCGCACGCCGTTCGCGTCGGCCTGATCCAGCCACTTGGGATCGAAGTGGCCCGTGAGCGCGCCCGAACCGAGGAACACGGCGTCGTAGCGCTGGCCTTCCTCCTCGGCGAAGCCGACTACCTCGAAGCCGTAGGGCAGGCGCCGGCCACGGCGGTGCAGCTCGCGCACGCAGGCCATGGGCACCAGGATGCCGAG
>DASQCX010000524.1:0-3399 GCA_035634455.1 Burkholderiaceae bacterium | reverse complement strand
ATCGCCACGGCGGTCTTGCCGGTCTGGCGGTCGCCGATGATCAGCTCGCGCTGGCCGCGGCCCACGGGCACCATGGAGTCGATGGACTTCAGGCCGGTCTGCACCGGCTGGTCGACCGACTGGCGCGCGATCACGCCCGGGGCGACCTTCTCGATGACGTCCGTCAGCTTGGCGTTGATCGGACCCTTGCCGTCGATCGGCTGGCCCAGCGCGTTGACGACGCGGCCGATCAGCTCGGGGCCGACCGGCACTTCCAGGATGCGGCCCGTGCACTTGACGGTGTCGCCTTCGGAGATGTGCTCGTACTCGCCCAGGATGACGGCGCCGACGGAGTCGCGCTCCAGGTTCAGCGCGAGGCCGTACGTGGGCTGGCCGTCCTTGGTGGCCGGGAACTCGAGCATTTCGCCCTGCATCGCGTCGGACAGGCCGTGCACGCGGCAGATGCCGTCGGTGACGGAGACGACCGTGCCCTGGTTGCGGATGTCGGTCGACGCCCCCAGGCCTTCGATGCGGCTCTTGATCAGTTCGGAAATTTCAGCGGGATTCAATTGCATGACTTAACTCCCAAAGGTGAGGCCGCATGGCCGCCTGGGTTGAAGGGCGTATCTGTTGGCTGCTGCCTGGGCGATCAGTGCGTCAGCGCGGCGCGCATCTGCTCGAGGCGGGCGACGACGGAGGTGTCCAGCACCTCGTCGCCGACCGTCACGCGCACGCCGCCGATCAGCGACGGGTCGACCGTGACCGAGACCTTGAGCTGGCGGCCGAAGCGCTTCTCCAGCACCTTGGCCAGGCTGGCCTGCTGGCCGGCGTCCAGCGGGAAGGCGCTGACCACCTCGGCCTCGGCGACACCGCCGCGGTCGTTGACCAGCGAGCGGAACTGCGTGGCGATCTCGGGCAGGACCGCCAGGCGGCCGTTGTCGATGACCGTGCTCAGCAGGTTGCGCAGCTTCGGGCTCAGGTCGCTGCCGGCGATGCCGGCGACCACGCCGAACACCTGCTCGTCGCTGACCTTGGGGTCGGCGGCGAACTGGCGCAGGCCGGCGTCACCGGCGATGCCGGCGAGCGTGTCCAGCTGCGCCACGAGCTGCGCGCCGTCGGCGGCCGTGCTGGCCTGGAACAGCGCCGCGGCGTACGGCCGCGCGATGGTGGAGGGCTCGGCCATGGCTTACAGCTCGGTCTGCAGGCGGCCCAGCAACTCGGCGTGGACGGCCGGGTTGACTTCGCGGCGTAGGATCTGCTCGGCACCCTTGACGGCGAGCGCGGCGACCTGGTCGCGCAGCGCTTCGCGCGCCTTGGTGCTTTCCTGCTGCGCCTCGGCCTGGGCCTGGGCGACGATCTTCGCGCCTTCGTCCGTGGCCTTGGCCTTGGCGTCCTCGACGATCTGCAGGGCCATGCGCTCGGCGTTGGCGATGCGCTGGGCGGCGTCGTTGCGGGCCTTCGCCAGCTCGTCCTCGATGCGCTTGTTGGCGCTGGCGAGTTCGCTGCGGGCCTTGTCGGCGGCCGACAGGCCTTCCTGCACCTTGCGGGCGCGTTCGTCCAGGGCGGCGGCGATGGGCGGCCAGATGTACTTCATCGTGACCCCGACCAGGATCAGGAGCACGATCATCTGGATGATCAGGGTTGCGGTAATGCTCACGTTGTTGCCTCGAAAGCCGTTAGCGGGGAGCGGCGCGCCGCACCCACTGCGGTGGATGCGGTCGCGCCGGCGACTGGCAGACGACGAATTACTTCGCGATCTGGGCCAGCTGGGCCAGGAACGGGTTCGTCGTGGTGAACCACAGCGCGATGCCGAGGCCGATGATGAACGAGGCGTCGATCAGGCCGACCAGCAGGAACATCTTGGTCTGCAGTTCGCCCATCAGTTCCGGCTGGCGAGCGGCGGACTCGAGGTACTTGCTGCCCATGATGCCGATGCCGATGCAAGCGCCGCAGGCGCCCAGACCAATGATGATGCCGGCGGCCAGGGCGACGTAGCTGATGAGTTCCATGTTGACTCCAGTTAAGAAATTGAGAAAGGGAAAATAGTTATGCGGACAGCGCGGAGGTCGTTCAGTGCGCGTCGTGGGCTTGTCCGATGTAGACCAGGGTCAGCATCATGAACACGAAGGCCTGCAGCGTGATGATCAGGATGTGGAAGATGGCCCACACGCTGCCGGCGATGATGTGAAGCAGGGCCAGGCCGAAACCGCCCGCCGTGAAGGTGAATGCGCCGCCCAGCAGGGCGATCAGAAGGAAGATCAGTTCGCCGGCGTACATGTTGCCGTACAGCCGCATGCCGTGCGAGACCGTCTTGGCGACGAACTCGATCATCTGCATGCCGAAGTTGACGACGCCCAGTAGCACGGCGGCCAGCGGGTTCTTGCTGGTACCGAACGGGGCGACGACCAGCTCGTGCGACCAGCCGCCCAGGCCCTTGATGCGGATGTTGTAGTACAGGCAGATCAGCAGCACCGCGACGGACATGCCCATCGTGACCGAGATGTCGGCCGTCGGCACCACCCGCAGGTGCGCCTCGGGGTTGCCGGAGGCGTGCTGGAACAGGAACGGCAGCAGGTCGACCGGCAGCAGGTCCATCGCGTTCAGCAGGAAGATCCAGACGAACACGGTCAGCGCCAGCGGGGCGACCATCTTGCGGCTCTGCGCGTTGTGCACGATGGCGCGCGCCTGCGAATCGACCATCTCGATCAGAAACTCCACCGCGGCCTGGAAGCGGCCCGGGACGCCCGACGTGACGCGGCGCGCGGCCAGCAGGCCGAACAGCAGGAACACGATGCCCAGCGCCGACGAGAAGAACACGGAGTCCCAGTGGACGACGTGGAAGTCCACCGGCGCGGCCGTGTCGATGTTGGACAGGTGGGTCAGGTGGTGGTGGATGTATTCACCGGAGGTCGGTGCTTGCTCTTCTGCGGCCATGTGTCCGTAGCTTTCCGATCAGAACTTCAACGCGAGCGCCACGCGAGCGCCACCCAATACACAGTCAGGCACCCGGCCAGCGCGACCAGCAGTGCCGGCCACACCACCGGGTGCAGCACTCGCGCGGCGCTGACGAGCATCGCCACCGAGCAAATGATCTTTGCCGACTCCCACCCAAGCAGGCCCAGCGCGGTGGCGATCGGCGACTTGCTGTCCGCCATCCGCGTCGCGCCGCGCGCCATCAGCGCGCCCGGAACGATCGCGGTGGCGGCGCCGTACAACGCCGACCACAACGCGGGCAACCCGAACATCAGCCCGACCAGCAGCGAGATGACCGCGCCGGCCTCGGCCTGCACCAGCACCACCCGCCACGGAGACGGAGCGTTGCGCTGACCGCGAAACGCCTCGGCTTCCGTCGCCGTCAAGCGGCGCGGCAGCGGGTCCTCGTCGTCCCAGTTCGCGGCGTTGCCGGCCGGCCGCCCGGCC
>DASQCX010000523.1:0-7880 GCA_035634455.1 Burkholderiaceae bacterium | reverse complement strand
TTGCGCGGTGCCGTGCAACAACCCCGCCGAAGTCGGAGCTCACGTCCAGATCGACGATTGGCGCAGCGACTTCTCCTGGTGGATCATTCCGCTGTGCAAGATGCACAACCACTACACCAACACCCGCGAGATGTACATCGATCGCCGGTCGACGCTGGTGTCCGCCTGCGTGACCTCCACCTGCCGCCGCGGCGATCAGGAATGGAAAGCCAAGTGAGCGACGACGACCACCCCATCCGCCAGGCCCTGGCCGCCTACCAGGCCGCCGTCCTCGCCAAGGACGTGGACGCCTTCGTCGCGATCTACGCCGACGACGCACGCATCTTCGAGCTGTGGGGCCGCTGGGAGCACGACATCGCGTCCTGGCGCGAGATGGCCGCGGGCTGGTTCGCCTTCCTCGGCGAGGAGCGCTCCGTCGTCGAGCCGCACGACGTGCGCACGCAGGTCTCCGGCGACATGGCGCTGCTGACCGCCAGCCTCACCTACCGCGCGGTCGACCCGTCCGGCCGGCAACTGCGCTCGCTCGACAACCGCCTCAGCTGGGTGCTGCGCCGGCGCGGCGGGCGCTGGCGCGTGGTGCACGAACACACCTCCGCGCCGCTGGCGCACGAGAACGGCAAGGGCATCCTCAGGCGCCCGGCGACGGCCACGCCGTGAGCCCGCGCGCGTAGGCCTCGGTGAAGTCCGGCGGCATGCGCCGCACCTTGCCGCCGGCGATCTCGACGCAGACGAAGTGGGTGGCGCCGCGGAACAGCGTCGCGCCGTCGGACTCGCGCACGAACTGGTAGCGGCGGCGCAGCGACAGCCGGTCCAGCCCGACGATCCACGTCGCCAGCAGCACGCGGTCGCCCAGCAACGCGGGCGCGACGTAGTCCAGCTCGTGGCGCCGCACCACCATGCCGTGGCCCAGCCGCGTGTAGTCCTCCTGCCGCATGCCGAGCGCGACCGAGTGATCCCAGGCCAGGTTCTCCAGCCACTGCAGATAGTGCACGTTGTTGACGTGCTGCATCAGGTCGATGTGGGCGTCGGCGACGACGACGGGCAGCACGTGCGGCCGCGGGGCGTCCCAGGCCGGCGATTTCGGGGCTTCACTCATCGGCCCGGATTATCGGCGCCGCGGCCGCGCGCTACGGCGCCGCGCCATCGCGCCTGACGACGAAGTCGCCCGCGCGCTCGCCGGGCGCGACGATCCAGCCCTTGGCCAGCGTCAGGCGCCAGCCGGCGCCCTGCAGGTGGTCGGCCGATACCCCGGCCGCGGCGACCGCCGCGACGGTCATCGCCTTGTCCAGCAAGGCGCCCTGCTCCACGCTCAGCGAACCCCAGTCGGCGCTGAGCTTCATCGTCGGATAGACGACGTGGTCGGCGTCCAGCGCCTCCAGCATCTGCGGGTTGAACTGGTAGCTGGCGTGATGGCCTTCCAGCGGCAGGCGCAGCACGGGGCCGTCGACCAGCTTCGTGCGCAACTCGGCCAGGTGCGCCTGCCTGGCCTGCTCGCGTGCGAGTTCGCGCGGGCGCAGGGTCGCGTCGTAGACGGCTTCGCGGGCCTTCACGGTGGCAGCGTCGGGCTCGGGCAGCTTCAGCGCGGCCTGCAGCAGCTGGTCGAGACCGGGCGGATTCGCGCCCTTCATCGCCGCGGCCAGCTTGTCGCGCCAGGCCGGATCCGCCTGGTCGAGCAGCAGGCCCCAGGCCGGCCCGGTGGCGTACGCGAACGAGCGCACGAAGGTGGGCGACTGCAGGTAGCTCTCGAGGTCGCGCAAGGCGTAGGCGTCGCGCTCGGCCGCGGTCGGCAGGCCGACGCGCACGCCCGTGTACTCGGCCACGCCCTCGTTGAGCTCGAGGGCCCGCTCCTCGGCCTGCGCGCCGGGGAACAGGCGGTAGCGTTCATGGCGGAACAGCAGCACGTCGGAGATCGCCGCGTCGCGGGCCCGCTTGTCGGGCGCCGACAGCGCGGCGGCGAGCGCGTGCCATTCGAGCTGCAGCAGGATGCGGCCCTCGAGCGTGTCCAGGTGCAGGTTGCCGCCGTCGCGCTGCTGCATGCCCAGCTCGATCTGCGCGCGGTGGAACAGCTCGTGCGACAGCATGACATGGCGATGGGCCACGTCGTCGGGCACCGGCCAGATCAGCTCCGTCCAGCGCTTGCCGGACCACTCGATCGGCGTGCTGGCGATGACGACGTCGGGCGGCAAGCTGCCGACGAACACCGGCCCGGCCGGCTTCAGCACGCCCTTCGCGTCGGCCTGGCTGGCCACGGCGGTGCCGTCGGTCCAGTCGACCAGCAGGATGGGCCCGCACAGCGAGTGATGCCAGAGCCTGCCGCCGTCGCGGCCGCACAGCCGGGCCGCCTCGTCGAACACGACCCGGGCCTTCGCCGGATCGACCGCGGCCCGGGCGGGCAGCGCCGGCAACGCGGCCAGGACGGCCATGGCGGTGGACGCGAACGCGGCGCGGGTGCGCAGGGACGGCGGCATGGACATCGGTCACTCCCGAGGACGACGGCGCCCTACTTTATCCGCGCCACCGCACGGCGGAAGGCCGCCGCGCCCGTTCGGCGCGAGAATGGCCGCATCCCGCGCAACCCCCGGCCGCCTGCCATGAAACTCGCCACCTGGAACGTCAACTCCCTGGCCATCCGCCTGCCGCACCTGCTCGCCTGGCTGGCCGAGGCGCAGCCCGATGCGGTGGTGCTGCAGGAAACCAAGCTGGTCGACGAGAAGTTCCCGCACGCGGAGCTGAAGGAGGCGGGCTGGCACGCCGAGTTCTTCGGGCAGAAGACGTACAACGGCGTGGCGCTGGTCTCGAAGCGGCCCGCCACCGACATCGTGCGCAACATCCCCGGCTTCGCCGACGAGCAGGCGCGCGTGATCGCCGGCACGGTGGACGGCGTGCGCATCATCGGCGGTTACTTCCCCAACGGCCAGGCGCCGGGCAGCGAGAAGTTCGCCTACAAGATGGCCTGGCTGGACGCCCTGAAGGCCTGGGTCGCCACCGAGCTCGGCGCCCAGCCGAAGCTCGTGCTGATGGGCGACTACAACATCGCGCCGGAAGACCGCGACGTCTACGACCCGGTGGCGTGGGCCGGCCAGATCCACTGCACCGACGAGGAACGCGCGCACTTCCGCGCGCTGCTGGGCCTGGGCCTGCACGACGCGTTCCGCCTGCTCGACCAGCCGCCCAAGCTGTGGAGCTGGTGGGACTACCGCAACCTCGCGTTCCGCAAGAACCAGGGGCTGCGCATCGACCACATCCTGGTCAGCGAGCCGCTGCGCGCCGGCGTGCGCGCCTGCAGCATCGACAAGGCGCAGCGCAAGCTGGAGCGGCCGAGCGACCACGCGCCCGTCATCGTCGACATCGAGCTGCCGGCGGCCTGAGCGATCAGGCGACCCGGCGCGCCGGCCCCGGGCGCTGCGCGACCGGCCACAATGCGATCGCGTTGCCGAGGATGGCCAGCGCGACGCCGGCCAGCGTCAGGCCCGTCCACTGGAAGTTCTCGAGCACGCTCGACACCCCCAGCGCCACCAGCGGCGTGAGCACGCCCACGTAGCCCGCCTTGGCCGCGCCCACGCGGTGCACCAGCGCGTAGAAGGCGCCGAAGGCGGCGATGGAGCCGGCCAGCGCCAGCCACGCCAGCGAGCCGAGGAAGGCCGGACGCCACGACCAGTGCCACGGCGTGCCGGCCAGCAGCGCGTGCGCCAGCGCCGCGCCGGCGCCCCAGGCCATCGCCCATGCCAGCGGGCCCCAGCCGCGCACGCCCAGGCGCTGGTAGCCGGCGGCGGCGATCGTCGACACGCTGGACAGCAGCACCGAGGCCATCGTCAGCTCGGCCCCCCACACGACCTGCTGCGACGCGGTCAGCCGCGTGAACTCGTGCCAGAAGATCAGCACGACGCCGACCACGCCCGCCACGCCACCCAGGCCGACGCGGCGCGACATCGGCGTGCCAAGGAAGACGCGCGCCAGCACCAGGCCGAACAGCGGCGAGGCCGCATAGCCGACCGCCACCACGCCGCTGGCGACGAAGCGCTCGGCCTCGTAGACGCACACGTAGCTGGCGTAGAAGCCGGCCAGCCCCTGCGCCAGCACCAGCGCCTGCACCCGGCGCGGGAAGCGCAGCGGGATGCGGCGCGCGAGGCAGAACGCGAACAGCGCGGCCGCGGCCAGCCCGAAGCGGATCGCGACGCCCAGCGTGGGCGCGAGGACCTCGATCTGCGCGGTGATGGCGAACCAGGTCGTGCCCCAGATCAGGATGCAGACGGCGTAGAGGGCGGAGGTCGGAACGGGCATGGGGCGCGCAGTTTGCCACGCGCCCGGGAAGTCCCTGCGACACCACCCGCCCGCGGCGATTGCCGGGCCCGCCGGGGGCGGAGAAAATGAGCTCGATGCCCACGCCCCGCGCCGCCTTCGCTCCCCAGCCATGAACGCGCTCGCCGCACTCATCCCGCCGGACGCCCCCGTCAGCGCGACGCTGCTCGAGGCCTTCGTGCTGACGGCCCTGGCGCTGACGTTCGCGGCGCTGGCGCGGCGCGACCGCGAGCCGGGCCTGGCCTGGCTGTCCGCGGGCTTCGGGCTGACCGCGTACTGGTGCGCATTCGAGGCGCCGCGCCCGCCGACCTCGCCGCTGCTGGACAACGCCGCGGAGCGCGGCTCGGCGGCCATGCTGCTCGTGGCCACCATCCTGACGGGCCTGGGCGTCATGGGCTACCTGCGCGGCGGTGCGCGCCGCTCGCGCGCCTGGCTGCTGATGCTGCTGCCGTCGCTGCTGGCGCTGCTGCCGCTGGCGGCCGGCGCCGCCATGTCGCGGCTGCCCGTCAACCTGAGCATCATGGTCTGCTACATCGCGCTGGGCGTGCTGGCCATCCTGCAGTCGCGCCGGGAGCCCGGCCACGGCCACCTGCTGCTGGCGCTGTCGCTGCTCGCCGTCCCGGGCACCTTCTTCGCGCTGGTCGCGCTGCACACGATGCCCGGGCACTACCGCGTGCTGCTCATGATGCCGCTGCTGGTGTTCGGCACGACGCTGCTGACCGTCAGCCTGCTGCGCCGCCGCCACGCGCTGGAGGCCGAGGTGGCGCGCCGCGCCGCCGCGGAGCGCGCGCTGCTGCAGGCCAACCACGACCTCGAGGCGACGGTGCGCGCGCGCACCCAGGCGCTGGAGGACCTCGTCGCCAGCCTGCAAGGCTTCAACCGCAGCGTGTCGCACGACCTGCGCGGCCCGCTGGGCGGCATCGCCGGCCTCGCACGCCTGGCCGGCGAGGCGCTGGACACGGGCGACGTCGGCATGGCGCAGCGCTCGCTGGACGCGATCTCGGCGCAGGCAGAGACCTCGACCAAGCTCGTCGCGGCGCTGCTGCAGCTGGCGCACATGGGCGACGCCGACATCGCGCCGCGCCCGGTGGCCCTGGAGGCCCTGACGCACGACGTGATCGCGCAGCTCAAGCACGACCGCGCCGACGCCGCGACGGCGCGATGGGTGGTCGGCGACCTGCCCGACGTCCAGGCCGACGCCGACCTGTTGCGCCCGGTGCTGGTCAACCTGATCAGCAACGCGCTGAAGTTCTCGCGCGACGCCGATCCGCCGACGGTGCGCATCGAGGCCAGCGCCGACGACGGCGAGGTGACCGTGCACGTGCGCGACAACGGCGTGGGCTTCGACGCCGCCGCGGCCGGCCAGCTGTTCGAGCCGTTCGCGCGCCTGCACGGCCGCCGCTTCGAGGGCCACGGCATCGGCCTGAGCATCGTGCGCCGCGCGGTCGAGCGCCACGGCGGGCGCGTCTGGGCCGAGGCCCAGCCCGACCGCGGCGCGGCGTTCCACTTCACGCTGCCGCGCGCGGCCTGAACCGCGGCGGCCGGCCGTTCAGCCGCCGCGCGATTCCACCACCTTGAGCGCGGCGCGCGCCTGGTCGATCGCCTCGCGATTGAGCTCGCGCGACGACGGCGTGCCCACGCGGGCGTTGTGCAGCACGCCCTCGAGCAGCGGCCGCGCCTGCGCGTCGCGGCCCAGGCTCGCGAGGAAGATGCCGTAGGCGGCCTGCGTCTCGGTGGTGTCGTGCACGCGCATGGCGTGGTCGAACGCGGCCAGCGCGCGCGACTCGTCGACCTGCGCCAGCGCCTGCGCGAGCCACAGCGCGGCGTCGCCACCGGCGTCGCGCGGCGAGTCGGCCAGCAGCGTCTCCAGCGTCGCGGCGGCATCGGCGTGGCGGCCGGCGTACAGCTGCGCGCGCGCCAGGCCGCGGCGGAACTTCACGTCCTTCGCGTACGGGCCGCTGGCGCAGGCCTGGAACTGGTCGACCGCCTCGGCGTAGTCGCCGCGCGCCAGCAGCGCCTCGGCCAGGCGCGAACGGTTGTCGACGGTGGGCGTGCGCTCGAACGCGAGGCGCGCCTCGCGCAGCTCGCGGTTGGGATCGACGATGGACTTCACGACGCGCGCCGACTTGCGGGCCACGCTCGAATGCCGCACCTCCGGCAGGTATTCGGCGAAGAAGTAGATCAGGCTGCCGAGGAAGGGCGCGATGATCAGGATGAACACCCAATACATCTGACGCCCCGTGCGCACGGCGTGCACGGCAAAGAAGATCGCGATGGCGATGTCCAGGAAGCCAAGGATAGGCACGAATTCCTCCCGATGTTGTGGGCGGAATTGTAGGTGCCGAAGCAAGATACGTCGGCGCCCCATCGTCGCCGGCGCTGCCGCTCGAACGCCCCAAGAGAAATTCAAGGGAGCGACGGATCCGGCTTCGCCGGGCCGTTCGCGGAGCGCCCCCCCGGGGGGCAGGGAGCGCTAGCGACCGTGGGGGCTCAATCCTCGAGTCCCAGCTCCTGGATCTTGCGCGTGATCGTGTTGCGCCCGATGCCCAGCTTCTGCGCGGCCTCGATGCGGCGGCCGCGGGTCAACGCCAGCGCGGTGCGGATGAGCTGGCCCTCGAACTGGCGGCTGAGCTGTTCCCAGACGTCGGGCGAGCCGGCGTCGAGCAGGCTGCGCGCCGCGACCTCGAGGTCGCCCAGCCACGCGCCGCCGGCGGGCCCGCCCGCGAGATGGGCGGGCGGCGACACGCTGGTGCCCGGCGCCCCATCCGTGCCCGCGACGCCTGCGACCGGCGCACCGGCGTGGCCGTCCGCACCCTGCAGGGGCGCGCCCTCGCCCGCGGACGGACGCGGGAACGCGCCGCGCGGGGCCGTCAGCTCGGGCGGCAGGTCCTTGCTCTCGATCACCTGCGCCGGCGCCATCACGGTCAGCCAGTGGCAGACGTTCTCGAGCTGGCGCACGTTGCCGGGGAAGTCGAAGCCCTTCATCGCCTCGAGCGCCTCCTCGGTGATGCGCTTGGGCTCGACGCCCAGCTCCTTGGCGCTCTTCTGCAGGAAGAAACGCGCCAGCGCCGGCACGTCCTCGATGCGCTCGCGCAGCGGCGGCAGGCGCAGGCGGATCACGTTGAGGCGGTGGAACAGGTCTTCGCGGAATACCCCTTGCCGTACCCGTTCCTCGAGGTTCTGGTGCGTCGCGGCGATCACGCGCACGTTGGCCTTGATCGGCTGGTGGCCGCCGACGCGGTAGAACTGGCCGTCGCTGAGCACGCGCAGCAGGCGCGTCTGCAGGTCGAACGGCATGTCGCCGATCTCGTCGAGGAACAGCGTGCCGCCGTCGGCCTGCTCGAAGCGGCCGCGGCGCATCGTCTGCGCGCCGGTGAACGCGCCGCGCTCGTGGCCGAACAGCTCGCTCTCCAGCAGGTCCTTCGGGATCGCCGCGGTGTTGATCGCGACGAACGCGCCGTTCGTGCCGCCTTCGCCGCGCGGGCTGTGGCGGTGCAGCGCGCGCGCGACGAGCTCCTTGCCCGAGCCCGACTCGCCGGTGATGAGGACGGTGACGTTGCTCTGGGAAAGCCGGCCGATCG
>DASQCX010000522.1:0-3467 GCA_035634455.1 Burkholderiaceae bacterium | reverse complement strand
CGCGTTCACGGTCGCGCCACGCACCGCCTCTTCCGGCGTGAGGCGGAAGTCGACGCAGGCAAGGTGGATCATCAGCGGCAGCGACAGCGTCGGCGAGGTGCCGGGGTTGTGGTCGGTGGAGACGGCCAGCGGCACGCCGGCGTCGCGCAGCGCGGCGATCGGCGGCAGCCTGGTCTCGCGCAGGAAGTGGAACGCGCCGGGCAGCAGCATCGCGACGCTGCCCGCGTCGCGCATCGCGGCGACACCGGCCTCGCCGAGCCATTCGATGTGGTCGCACGACAGTGCCTTGAAGCGCGCGGCGAGCTGCGCGCCGCCGGAGTCGCTCAGCTGCTCGGCGTGCAGCTTGACGGGCAGGCCCAGCGATGCGGCCGCCGCGAACACGCGTTCGACCTGCGCGGTGCCGAAGGCGATGCGCTCGCAGAACGCGTCGACCGCGTCGACCAGGCCCAGCGCGTGCCATTGCGGCAGCCAGGCGCAGACGGCGGCCACGTAGTCGTCGGCGCGGCCCTCGAACTCGGGCGGCAGCGCGTGCGCGGCGAGGCTGGTGGTGCGCACGGTGACGCCCGTCCCGCCGAGGCGGCGAGCGACGCGCAGGCACTTGGCCTCGTCCTCGAACGACAGCCCGTAGCCCGACTTGATCTCGACGGTGGTGACGCCGCCGTCGCGCAGCGTGCGCAGGCGCCTCGCGGCGATGGCGAACAGCGCGTCCTCGCTCGCCGCGCGCGTGGCCGCGACCGTCGAGCGGATGCCGCCGCCGGCTTTGGCGATGTCCTCGTAGCTCGCGCCCTGCAGCCGCAGCTCGAACTCGTGCGCGCGGTGGCCGCCGTAGACCAGGTGGGTGTGGGCGTCGATCAGCCCCGGCGTCAGCAGCGCGCCGCCGAGGTCGTGCTCCTCGGCGTCGCCCTTGGCCGGCGCGGGCAGCCCGGACTCGGGTCCGATCCACGCGATGTGCGCGCCCTCGGTGACGATCGCGCCGCGCTCGACCAGGCCCCAGCCGCTCGCGTCGGCCAGCGTCGCGAGGCGCGCGTTGCGCCAGATGCGGCGCGTGGGCGGGAAGGCGCGCCGGCTCATGGCGCGTGCGGCAGCAGCCGGATCCAGTAGCCGGGCAGGCCGTGCCCCGGCGCCGCGTCGTCGACCGGCTCGACCCACCAGGCGTGCGACGCGTCGAACGGCGTCTCGCACCACGCGAGCGACAGCGCCGGCAGCGCCACCGGCAGCGCGCCCGCGCCGTGCAGCGCCAGCGGCTGCAGCGCGAAGAAGCCGAAGCCGGCGCAGGTGCCGGGCTCGGCCTCGTCGAGGAAGCTGGCCGCGGTGACCAGCGACTCGGCGCGCGCATGGCGCACCATCACGTTGAGGTCGCGCGTGGGGCCGCCGAGCAGCGCGCAGCCGGGCGCGGCGGCGCCGTCGAAGCGCAGCGGGGCGTCGCCGCGGCGAACGTCGAGCGTGCGGTCGGGGAAGGCGAGGCGCACGCCGGCGCCGTCGAGAACCGCGAACCAGCGCGTGACGCCGGCGAACGGCGAGAACGGGCCGTCGGCGGCGATGTCGGCCACGCTGATGCGCAGTGTCCAGTCGTCGCCGCCGTCCGCGGGCAGGCGCAGCAGCTCGCGGGTGACGCCGCCGCCGTTCTTCCACGGCTGCGGCGCGGCGTCGGGCGTCCGCACCAGGATCATGGCCGGAACTGGCTCTCGAGCGAGTAGCGCGCGCCCGGATGCACCAGCCGCGCCAGCGTGACGGGCACGCCGCGGCTGACGGTGCCGCGCACGACGACCAGGCACGGGTCGCTGCGCTGGATGCCCAGCAGCCTGGCCTCCTGCGCGGTGGGCAGCGCGGCCTCGATGGACACGTGCGCCTCCCACAGCGGCGCGACGTCCAGCAAGTAGTGCGTGGGCGTCATCTGCGTGAAGTCGACCTCGAGGTAGTCGGGCGCGCAGGCAGGATTGACGTAGCGGTCCTCGCACTGCAGCGGGACGCCGTGCTCGTGGTGGACGATCAGCGTGTGGAACACCGTGTCGCCTGGGTTCAGCCCCAGGCGCGCCGCCAGCGCGGGCGGCGCGGCCTCGGCGCGTTGCAGGTGCACGCTGGCGTCGTGGCGATGGCCGCGGCGCTGGATCTCTTCCTGGATGTCGTTGATCGTCAGCGTGGACGACACGCGGTTGAGCTGCGCCGCGAAGGTGCCCACGCCCTGCAGGCGTGTGATCAGGCCGGCGTCCTGCAGCTCGCGCAGCGCGCGATGCACCGTCATGCGGCTGACGCCGAACTGCGCCACCAGCTCGGCCTCGGACGGCATCTGCGCGCCGGGCGACCAGCGGCCGGCCTCCAGCGCGTCCTTCAGGTACTGCTTGACGCGGGCGTACGGCGGCTGCGGCGTCGAGCGCTGCGTGCCGGCGTTGACGGGCGCGCCGGCGGCGAGCGTGTCCTGCGAGGCGCGCGGCGCATGCGCGGCGGGGTGGGCGGACGACGTGCGGAGACGGGAGCGGGTGGTCGACGGCATGGTGCGGATCCTACTTGCACAAGGTTGTCTAGACAAGTAGAGTACGACCCGTACCGACGCTGCCCTCCCCGTGCGAAACCGCACCGGAAACGGGGCACGTCACCTGCCCGGCGTGCCTGGCATACCCTGTTTGAGGTATGCGCGGCGCGCACACTCCCCGGAGAAGTCCCATGAACGACATGACCCAGCGCCCTCCCGCCGTCACGGCCCTGCCGCGCCCGGTGCGCGCGCCGCGCGGCACGGCGATCACCTGCCGCAACTGGCTCATCGAGGCGGCCTACCGGATGATCCAGAACAACCTGGATCCGGAAGTGGCCGAGAACCCGGACGCGCTGGTCGTCTACGGCGGCATCGGCAAGGCCGCGCGCAACTGGGACTGCTTCGACGCGATCCTGGAATCGCTGCGCAACCTGAAGGAAGACGAGACGCTGCTGATCCAGTCCGGCAAGCCGGCGGGCGTGTTCCGCACGCACGCCGACGCGCCGCGCGTGCTGCTGGCCAACTCCAACCTGGTGCCCAAGTGGGCCACGTGGGAGCACTTCAACGAGCTCGACCGCAAGGGCCTGATGATGTACGGCCAGATGACGGCCGGCTCGTGGATCTACATCGGCAGCCAGGGCATCGTGCAGGGCACGTACGAGACCTTCGTCGAGGCCGGCCGCCAGCACTTCGGCGGCAAGATGGCCGGCCGCTGGATCCTCACGTCGGGCCTGGGCGGCATGGGCGGCGCGCAGCCGCTGGCCGCCAGCTTCGCGGGCGCCAGCTCGCTGACGATCGAGTGCCAGCAGAGCCGCATCGACTTCCGCCTGAAGACGCGCTACCTCGACGAGCAGGCGGCGGACATCGACGACGCGCTCGCCCGCATGCAGCGCTACGCGGCCGAGGGCCGGGCCGTCTCCGTCGGGCTGCTCGGCAACGCCGCCGAGATCCTGCCGGAGCTCGCGCGCCGCGCCGTCGCCGGCGGCGTGCGGCCCGA
>DASQCX010000521.1:0-4010 GCA_035634455.1 Burkholderiaceae bacterium | reverse complement strand
CGCTCGTCGAGCATCGTGTTGTCGCGCGCCATGCTGTCGGCCAGCTTCTGGCGCAGCTCGGAGATGACCTCGGCCGCGGCGCGCGGCGCCTCGGACGCGGCCTGCACCAGGCGCGCGATCTCGGCGATCGTGGCACGGGCCTGCGTCTCGGCCTGCACGGTGATGTCGCGCGCGGAGCGTTCCATCGTCTCGACGACGCGCTGCTGCTGTTCGAGCGACTGCGCGCCGGCCCGCTGCCACTGCTGCTGCAACGAGGCGGCCATCGCTTCGAGCGACGCGGCCATCGCGTCCACGCGCTGCTGGTCGCGCGCCGCGGACGTCGCCTGCAGCTCGGCATGCGCCTGCTGCACGGTGCGCAGCAGCGACGCGGAATGCTGCCCGAAGGTCGCCGCCGCGGTCGACAGCGACTGCTCGGTCGCGCCGGCCAGGCGGGCGCCGGCGTCCTGCTGGCGCGACACGGCGTCGGCCCACGCCTGCGTGACGCGCTCGACGGCCGCGTCCAGGCGTGCGCCCGCGCCTTCCAGCTGCGACGCGGTCGCGGCGGCGATGGACTGCTGCAGCGACGCGGTCTCGCGCGCCATGCCGGCCAACGCCGTCGCCATCTCGCCCTGCCAGCCGGCGTGGCGCTGGGCGACCGTGTCCAGCAGCGCGGTCGATCGCTGTTCGAAGCTCTGCGCGAAGCGCTCGTGCGACGCCTCGACGCTGGCGGCGAGCGACTGCGCCGACTGCTCGTGGCGCGCCAGCAGCGCCTGCCACGCGTCGGCGACGCGCGCGCCGCTGGCCTCGAAGCGCGTGGACAGCTGGTCGAGCTGGCCCTGCATCGTGCCGGCCAGCGTCGCGTGCAGCGCCGCGGTCTCGCGCGCGATGCCGGCCAGCGTCGCCTCGGCCACCGGGCGGATCGTGTCGCCCGCGATGCGGGCGCCTTCGGTCAGGCTCGCCTGCAGCGTGCGATCCACCGACCGTGCAAGACCGGCATACGCGGCCTCGGCCTGGCCCTGGAAGCGTTCCTGGCTCGCGAGCAGGCGCGCGTGCGAGGCCTCGGCCTGGCGTTCCAGCGCCGCCATCATCGCTTGCAGCCCGTCGACCAGCGCCGGCATCAGCTCGGCCTGGCGTTGCAGCAGGCCCAGCGATTCCTCGCGCTGGTGCGCCGGCGAGAACCTGCGCAGCGTCGTCGCGATCGCGGCGTCGAGCCGCTGCGACGCGGCCACGCGTTCGCGCCGCGCGAGCGCCGACGCAAAGCCGAGCGCCGCCGATGCCGCCACGCCGGCCACCGAGGTGCCGAACGCGAGTCCCAGCCCCTTGACCGGCGCGATCAGCGAGTTGCGCACGGCGACGAGGTCGGTCGCGGTCTCGAGCGCGGCGCCGGTGCCGCGCAGCGTCAGGATCATGCCCAGGAAGGTGCCCAGCATGCCCAGCAGCACCAGCAGGCCGGACAGCATCGGTGCCAGCGCCAGGCCGGGCAGGCCGACGGGCTCGCCTTCGACGCGGCGGCGCACGGCGTTGCGCAGGCCGGCGGGCAGCTGCTCGACCCAGCTCGCGAGGCCGGCCGGCGGCGCCGCGAGTGTGTCGACGGCCGTTTCCAGGGCGATCGTGGCCCGGCGGAAACGATGCAGCTCCAGCACGCCCATGACGTAGAACGCGCCGATCAGCAGCGTGAGCACGAACGCGAGCGGGTTGGTCAGCACGTAGCCCGCGCCGACCCAGGCGATGACGGCCAGGCCGGCGATGGCGGCGGCGTGGCGGAGGAATTGGTTCATGAGCGAATGAGCTTGCGGCAGGCCTCGAGCAGGCCCGCGCAGGGTTGCAACCGGAGATCGAGTTCGGCCAGCAGCAGGCCGCGCATCTCCTGGTGGAAGCGTTCGAGCCACGGCCCCGCGGGCGTGCCGGCGTCGATCGACGGATCGTCGTGCGCGCCGCGCAGCTGGTCGAAACGCGCCTCGAGGCGGCCGCCGACGGTGGCCAGCAGCGCGCGTTCCTGTGCGCCGACGACCTGCTCCATCACGGCGTCGAGCTCGGCCAGCTTCGCGCCCCTGGCCGAGCGGTCGGCCAGCGTCGAGCGCAGGCGGCGGCGCAGCGGCACGATCTGCGACTCCATCGCCAGCTGGCACTTCGCGTAGCGCTGGCGGTGGGTGGCGAAATCGACGGACATCTCGGCGGGAATCACGGCATCCTTCAACGGACGCACGACGCGACGCGGCACCGCGCCGCCGGCCGGGGCGTCGGCGATCGCCCGGGCCAACGCGGCCTTCACGCGGGCGAACTCGCGCTCGTCCGCGGCCAGGGCGCCTTCGCCGCCGAACGCGTGCGCGTCGACGCGCACGGACGCGTCGCCCAGCGCCGCCGACAGCGAGAACGCATGGGTCCAGGCTAACCATTGGGCGAGCCGTTGGGCGAACGCGTCGGGCGCCGCGGGCGCGGGGACGTCGTCGAGAGCGGCCAACGTGCGGATGAACGTCGAGCCGGTGAGAGGGAGGCGGCGCGCTTCGCGCGCGAGGCTGCCGGACACTGTCGCAGTCGGAAAAAGCGCGGAGTCTACTCTCGTCGCGTCATCGAAACGGCGGGCGATTTGTGGTAGGCGGCTAGCGTCCGTCGACCAGCCGGGCGAAGCCGGCGTCGCGGAAGCGCTCGGCGACGAAGTCGACGAAGGCGCGGGTCTTGGCCGGCAGCAGCCGGCGGGTCGGGTAGTAGATCGACAGCGGGCCGGCGTCGCTGTACCAGCCCGGCAGCAGCCGCACCAGCTCGCCGCTGGCGATGTGCGGGAAGGCGAACGGCATCGGCAGCAACGCGACGCCCAACCCCTGGCGCGCGACCAGCGCGATCGCCTCGGGATCGCTCAGGATCAGCCGCGGGCGGCACGGCACCGGCTGCTCGGCGCCGCGGCGCGGGCGCAGCGTCCACGGGCGCACCCGGCCGCTGGGCGACGAGCGCCGCATGATGCCGTCCAGCGCCGCGAAGTCGGCGGGCTGGCGCGGCAACGGCCGGCCGGCGAGGTAGCCGGGCGCGGCCACCGCCACGATGTGCACCGGCGCCAGTTCGCGCGCCACGACCCCGGGCGCGAGCGCGAAGCCGCCGCCCACCGCGGCGTCGAAGCCCTCGCCGACGAGGTCGACGCGGCGGTTGTCGAAATGCCAGTCCGGCATCACCGCCGGGTGGCGGGCCAGGAACTCGCCCAGCAGCGGCACCAGGAAGTTGCGGCCCAGCGCCTGGCCCATGCTGACCTTGAGCGTGCCCGAGGGCTCGCCGTCGACCTCGCGCACGCCCGCGATGGCTGCGTCGAGCGACGCGAGCGGATCCTGCACCTGCGCGAGGAAGCGCTCGCCGCCCTCGGTCAGCGCCAGCCGCCGCGTGCTGCGGTGGAACAGCCGCAGGCCCAGGTGCGCCTCGAGATGCGCGACGTTCTTGCTGACGGCCGCCGCCGTCACCCCCAGGCTGCGCGCCGCGGCGGAGAAGCTGCCGCGCTCGGCGGCGCGCACGAAGGACGTCAGCAGCGAGAGGTCGGCCATCGCGCCATCTTAAACCATTGGTTGAAGCTGATTGCCGAACTTCCGGACTACTCCCGCCGCGCCTGGATCGCCACACTCGGAGTCATCGCGTCACGAGACGCCAACGCCGACCCGGAAGGAAATCCCATGCGACTGCCACTTCTCGCCCTGATCGCCGGCGCCCTGCTGGGCGCGGCCGCCGGCGCCGCGCGCGCCGACAGCTTCGACTTCCCCGCCGCCTTCACGGCGCGCGACATCCCCGCCAACGGCACGACGATCCACGTCCGCGCCGGCGGCAGCGGCCCCGCGGTCGTGCTGCTGCACGGCTTCGGCGAGACCGGCGACATGTGGGTGCCGCTGGCCGCCGAGCTCGCGAAGGACCACCAGGTCATCGTGCCCGACCTGCGCGGCCTGGGCCTGTCGGCCAAGCCCGCCGGCGGCTTCGACAAGAAGACCCAGGCCGCCGACGTCGCCGCCGTGATGGACGCCTACGGCGCCGCCAGGGCCGACGTGGTGGCGCACGACATC
>DASQCX010000520.1:0-1863 GCA_035634455.1 Burkholderiaceae bacterium | reverse complement strand
GGCGCTGCGCAAGCTCACCGCGACGATCAAGAAGACCAACACGATGGTCATCTTCATCAACCAGATCCGGATGAAGATCGGCGTCATGTTCGGCAGCCCCGAGACGACGACGGGCGGCAATGCGCTGAAGTTCTACGCCTCCGTGCGCCTGGACATCCGCCGCATCGGTTCCATCAAGCGCGGCGAGGAAGTCGTCGGCAACGAGACCAAGGTCAAGGTCGTCAAGAACAAGGTCTCGCCGCCGTTCAAGGAAGCCGAGTTCGACATCCTGTACGGCGAGGGCATCAGCCGCGAGGGCGAGATCATCGACCTGGGCGTCAACGCCAAGGTCATCGAGAAGTCCGGCGCCTGGTACGCCTACAACGGCGAGAAGATCGGCCAGGGCAAGGACAACTGCCGCGAGTTCCTGAAGGAGAACCCGGCGCTGGCCATCGAGATCGAGAACAAGGTGCGCGAGTCTCTCGGCGTGCCGCTGGTGCCGGTCGCCGAGGCGCCCGCCGCCGGCAAGAAGGCTTCTTGAGCGTCTCGCCGCGCGGCGAACCGGGCGCGCCACGCAGGGCGCGCCCCCGCATCAGCCTGAAGATGCAGGCGATCGGGTTCCTGTCGCGGCGCGAGCACAGCCGGCAGGAACTGCGTGCGAAGCTGCTGGCTTCGCTGCGCAAGCGGGCGTGCGAGGATGCCGCGCTGACTGCCGCCGCCGAGGAGCTGGCGCGAGCGGCGCTCGATCAGCCGTCCAACGGCATCGACGATGCCTTCGCGCCGCCGGCACCGGCCATCGACGCCGACACCGATGTCGACATCGAGCACATCGATCCCGAAGCCGCCGTCGACCAACTGCTCGACTGGCTGGTCGCCCACAAATACCTCAGCGACGCCCGCTTCGTGGAAAGCCGCGTCAACGCCCGCTCGCGCAAGCAGGGCGCGCTGCGCATCAAGCTGGAACTGTCGCGCCACGGGCTCGCGCTGGAGGCCGACCAGGCCGCCGCGCTGCGCGACACCGAGTTCGCGCGCGCCCAGGCCTTGTGGCAGCGCAAGTTCGGCGAGGTCGCGGCCGATCCCCGGCAGCGCGCGAAGCAGGCGCGCTTCCTGGCGGCGCGCGGCTTCGCGGCGGACGTCGTCCGGCGTCTTGTCGGCGGCCGGGACGAGGACTGAGAAGCCGTGAAGGAATCCGGCACGCCCGAGCGGCGCGCCGGATTCCTTCACGGCTTCTGACGCCGGCGAACGCGGACACGGACGACGCCTGCCGCGAGCGCCCACCGGCCGCCGGGATGCGCAACTTGCCACGCGCGCCGGCGATTCCTGTGGCGACCGGGCACGTCCGCCACCCACGCCGCGGCTACCATCGCGCCAGCGTCAGCCGGCCCGAGGAGGGGCAGGCACGCCGCCGAAGCCTGGCTCGCCGCCCGATCGCGTGGCCGCTTCGATGCGAACGACATCGACAGAGGGAGTTTCCAATGAATGCCACCATCCGCCGTGCAGGCGTCATGCTGGGCGCCTCGGCGCTCGCGCTACTGGGAGGCTGTGCCGCCACCACGCACCTCGAGGCCGTGAAGCCCGGCACCACGCTGGCCCTGCACGGCGTGACGCAGATGACGCTGCCGCAGGACCGCGACCTCGCCTCGAAGGCGACCGGCCAGTACGAGTTCATCGCGACCGCGCCGAGCGGCCAATCGATGTACGGCATCCTTCCGCTGCACATCAGCGGCGGCAAGATGGCCGGCAGCATCCTGTTCTTCGCGCCCGCCCTGTTCATCGGCGGCTTCCGCGACGTCATGCCGTTCTACCAGTTCGACCCGGACGCCAACGAACTGCGCTATCGCTCTTCCGACAAGGAGGAATGGCGCCTGTACAAGCCGCTGAACG
>DASQCX010000519.1:0-8605 GCA_035634455.1 Burkholderiaceae bacterium | reverse complement strand
AGCGCAGGTGCACGGCGGACGACACCTTGTTGACGTTCTGCCCGCCGGCGCCCTGGGCGCGGATCGCCGTGATCTCGACCTCGTCGGGAGGAATGGCGATGGGCATGGCGCCATTGTGCCCCGCGCCGATTCCGCCGCCCGTGGCAAAGTACGGCCGCTGCAGCTCGAACCTGAACCGGCCATGACGACGACTTCGAACCTGCCTCCCGCCGAACCGGATCCGCGCCTGTCGGCGCTGCTGTTCGTCCTGCGCGAACGCGCCGGCGCCGACAAGCCGGACGAATCGCTGGCCCCGGTCGAGCCGTTCAGCGTCCCCCTGCCCGGCGGCTCGACGGCGACGATGGCGCCGGCCTGGTACGACCTGATCGGCGACCTCCAGCTGCGCCTGGTGCGCGACACGCCCGACTCGATGCTGGCCCTGCACGCCGCCGAGCTGGACGACCTCGGCGTGGGCGCGGACGACGCCGTCGCCGCGGCGCTGGCCAACCTCGAGCGCCGGCACGGCCCGCCGGCCGTCACGCCCTGGCACAACCTGTGGCGCGTCGGCACCGCCGAGGACGAGTTCGACAGCAACTGGTTCATGGACCGCCCGTTCTGGCGCGCGCGCCTGGCGGATCATCCGGCCGGCGTCGTCGTGGCGGCGCCGCGCACCGACCTGCTGCTGTTCGCGCCGGCCGACGACAACGCCGCCGTCGCCAGCATGCGCCGCGGCGTCCCGGACCTGCATGCGCAGGCCGGCGACTGGCGCCTGTCGTCGGCGCTGTACCTGTTCGCGGACGACCGCTGGACGGTGCTGCAGCCGGCCACGCCGGCGCCCGCAGCCGCGGACTGACTCAGCGCCCCGCGGGCACGCCCGCGCGCTCGCCGCGCCGGGGCGCGCGCACGACCGCGCCGCCGTCGAGCGCACGCGCCCGCAGCTGGCCGCAGCCGCCCTCGACGTCCTGCCCCGCCGACTGGCGCAGCTTGGTCAGCACGCCGCGCGCGTGCAGCGCGCGCGCGATCGCGGCGGCCTTCCCGGGCGCGGGGCGTGCGAAGCCCAGGCCCTCGTTGGTGTTGTACGGGATCATGTTCATCAGCGCGTACTTGCCCTTGAGCAGGCGCACGATGCCGTCGATCTCGTCGTCGCCGTCGTTGACGCCGTCCAGCAGCGTCCACTGGTACTGGATGGGGTACCCGGTGGCGCGGGCGTAGCGCTCGCCCGCCTCGACCAGCTCCTCCGGCGACATCCGCGGCGCGCGCGGCAGCAGCTCGCGCCGCAGCGCGTCCTTGGTCGAGTGCAGCGACAGCGCCAGCGCCGGCTTCACCGGCCCCTGCGGCAGGCGCTCGAACACGCGCGGGTCGCCGACGGTGGAGAAGACCAGGTTCTTGTGGCCGATGCCGCCCAGCGTGCCGAGCAGGTCGATGGCTTCCATCACGTTGTCGAGGTTGTGCGCGGGCTCGCCCATGCCCATGAACACGACCTTCTTGACGAAGCGCTTCGAACGCGCGAGCGCCACCTGCGCGACGATCTCGGCGCTGCCCACCTGGCGCAGCAGGCCGTCGCGGCCGGTCATGCAGAACACGCAGCCGACGGCGCAGCCCACCTGCGTCGACACGCACAGGCCGTCGCGCGGCAGCAGGACGCTTTCGACGGTCTGGCCGTCGGGCAGGCCCACCAGCAGGCGCGCGGAGCCGTCCTCGCCGGGGTGCTCGGAGCGCAGCGTGGCCAGGCCGGCGAGTTCGGCGGTCAGCGCGGGCAGCGCGTCGCGCACCGCCAGCGGCATGAAGTCCGACAGGCGGCGCTTGCCGGCGTCCTGCGGCTGCGCGTTGACCCACTGGCGCAGCACGCGCGCCGCGTGCTCGGGCGAGGCGCCGAGCGCGCGCAGGCGCTGGCGGATGTCATGGATGCGCATGGAAAACGGGCTGGGACGGCGGAAAACGCTCGATTTTCCGTCATCCGCGCCCGGACGTCCCGCGCGCGTGGCGCGGGACGCGCGAACGGCCGGCGTCAGCGCGCCGGGCCGACCAGCGTCCGCTGCACCCAGCCGCTGAAGTTGGCAGAGTCCACCTGCACGAAGCCGTTGCGCTGGTCGCCGCTGGCGATCAGCTCGTCGCTGCGGGTCAGCGTGGCGACGACCTTGCTGTCGCGGGACGGGCCGGCGTACACCTTCACGTTGGCGATGCGCGCCACCAGCACCTCGCCGGCCTTGACCGGCACGCCGGCGCGGGTGGAATTGGCGGCGTTGACGTCGCCCGACTCGCTGTGCGTCTTGATCAGCGACGGGTTGTCGCGGATGGCGACGACGATGTGGTTCCAGTTGTCGAGCAGGCTGGCCGCGATCACCTTGCCCTCGGGCGTGTTGGTGTAGCCGTTGGCCGCGCCGAGGGCGGTGCCGGTCCAGCCCCAGCCGCCGATGTCGAAGTCGGTCTTGCTGGCCTTGCCCTCGGCCGAGGCCACCTGGATGCTGGAACGCACGTCGGCGACGACGAGGCTGGTGGACGCCTCCTTGAACTTCAGGCCGCCGGCGACGCCACCCAGCCCGAACTTGTTCAGCAGGCCGCCCGCGAGCGCGCCCCCGACGCCGCCCGTGTTGTTGGCGGCGATCTGCACCGCCGGCGTCATCACGAAGTCGGCGGCCTGCATCTGGCCCTTGCCGACGTTGGACTCGCCGCGCAGCTCGCCGCTCTCGGCCAGCGAGCGCTCCTGCTGGATGTTCTGCATCGCGATGCCGCGCTCGACGACGTCGAAGCAGCCCGACTGCTGCACCATCATGCGCAGCAGCTGCTCGGGCGAGCCGAGCTGGTAGGCGGACAGATAGCCCCAGCCGCCGTGCGGCTCGGCCACCGCCATCACGCCCAGCTTGTGGCTGCACTTTTCGACGTTCGACGCCTGGTCCGCCTGCGCCGCGCCGGCGGCCAGCGACAGGGCGGACACGAGGGCCGGAGTCCGGGCGATTCTTCTCATGGAAACTCTCCTCCAGGGGTGGACGCCTGCACGCGGCGCTGGAAACGGTGGCCGAAATTGTGCCGGCCGCCCCGGGCGGCGGCACTCCCTCGGGAGGGGGATTTCGCGGGGCTTGACGAACACGGTCGAGCTGGCCCGCAATCGCGCAGCGTTCGGGCTAACCCCGAGTTACATCGCGTCGCCGTCGTGGGGCGCGTTTTTTTGTACGCTTGCAGCTTGTCCCGCGCAGCCACCTGGCCGGCCTGCCGCCCCATGCGTCCCTCCCTCCTTTCCGATCCCGAAAGCGTCAAGCGCTGGACCATCGCCGTCGTGCTGGCGGGACTGGCCCTGGCGATGCAGTGGTCGGTCCGGCCCTGGGTGGGCACCAAGATCCCGTTCCTGTTCTTCCTGCCGGCCATCGTCGCCACCGCCGCCCGCTGCGGACGCCCCTCGGGCTTCTTCGTCACCGGCGTCGGCTTCCTCAGCGCGCTGGCGTGGCTGGTGCCGGAGGGGCACTGGTGGGTCGTCGGCCCCACCGACGAGCTCTCGCTGCTGATCTACCTGATCCTGGGCGCGCTGCTCGCCACGGTCGGCGCGCGCCTGCGCGTGACGAGCGCGCGCGCGTCGGCCGCGGAGCAGCGCCTGGTGCTGGCCGGCGAGGACACCGGCATCGGCATCTTCGACCTCGACCTGGCCACGCAGACGGCCTACCTCTCGCCGGCGCTGGCGCTGCTGTGCCGCGTCGACACGCGCGACGGCGCGGTGCCGCTGGCCCAGGTGATGGCGAACATGCCGCCCGAGGCCGCGCTGGAGGCCCGCGCCGCGCTGGCGCGCAAGCTGAAGGAGCGCGCCGCCGGCTACGAGCGCGAGGTGCGCCTGAAGGTGCCCGACGGCCGCGAGCGCTGGCTGATGCTGCGCGTGCACATCGTCTGGGCCGGCGACCGCGCGGTGCGGCTGCGCGGCGCGTGCATCGACATCACCGAGCGGCGCGCGGTCGACGACCTGCTGGTGCGCACGCAGGCCGAGCTGGGCCAGCAGGTGGCCGACCTGCACCGGCTGCACGAACTGACCAGCCGCCTGCTGGACACGCGCACGCTCGCCGAGCAGCTGCACATGACGCTGGTCGCCGTGGCCGACCTCCACGACGCCCGGCGGGGCCTGGTGGCGCTGTTCGACGCCGGCTCGGGCACGCTGGGCCTGGCCGCCAGCATCGGCTTCGCGCCGGACGCCGTCGCGCGGCTGATGCAGACCCGCGGCATCGACGGCGCCTGCGCGATCTGCTGCGCGCAGCGCGAGCGCACCGTCATCGCGGACATCGATGCCGACGGCGTCGACCCCGGCCTGCGCGCGCTCGCCGCCGAGGAGGGCTTCCGCGCGGTGCACGCCACGCCGCTGATCGGGCAGGACGGCGACGTCGTCGGCGCGATCTCGGTGCACCTGGACGCGTCGCGCGCGCCCACCGAGCGCGAGCGCACGCTGGCCGACATCTGCGCCCGCAAGGCCGCCACCTTCATCGACCGCGCCCGCGCGCAGGCCGCGTACCAGGAGTCGCAGGGCCGCTTCCAGGCGGTGCTGGACGCGTCGGCGGTGCCGTTCGTGATCCTGTCGCCGGTGCGCGAGGACACGAGCGGGCGCATCGTCGACTTCGAATGGACCTACGTCAACGCGGCGGCGGCGGACGCGCTGCATCGTCCCGCGGACGCGTTCGACGGGCGGCGCGTGCAGGAGGTGCTGCCCGCGCGCTGGGCCAGCAGCGAGTCCTTCGCCCGCTACGTGGAGGTCGTCGAGCACGAGCGCACGCTGGACTTCGAGACGCAGGTGCACCACGGCGGCCACGTGCAGTGGTTCCGCTGCGTGGCGTCGCCGCTGCGGGGCGGCGTCGCGGTCTGGTTCAACGACATCACCACGCGCAAGAACGACGAGCGCGTGCTGCAGGAGGCCGACCGCCGCAAGGACGAGTTCCTCGCGACGCTGGCGCACGAGCTGCGCAACCCGCTGGCGCCGATCCGCCAGGCCGCCATGATCTCGCGCCTGCCGCAGGCCACCGAGGCGCAGAAGCGCTGGAGCCACGAGGTCATCGAACGCCAGGTGCGCCACATGGCGCTGCTGCTGGACGACCTGCTGGACGTCTCGCGCATCACCCGCGGCCACCTCGCGCTGCGGCGCGGCAGCCACTCGCTGCAGGAGATGATCGCAGCGGCCGTCGAGACCGCGCGACCGCTGGTCGACGCGCGCCAGCACGCGCTCGAGGTCGTGCTGCCGCCGGCCGCGGTCCGCATGCAGGCCGATCCGCTGCGCGTCTCGCAGATCGTGGCCAACCTGCTGACCAACGCCGCCAAGTACACCGACCCGCACGGCCGCATCCGGCTAGTGGCCGCGCTCGACGGCGACGACGTCGTCATCGAGGTCGCCGACAACGGCATCGGCATCGCCCCCGAGTCGCTGCCCGAGGTGTTCGACATGTTCACGCAGCTGCGCGGCACCGGCGACCGCGCGAGCGGCCTGGGCATCGGCCTGGCGCTGACCAAGGGCCTGGTGGAGCTGCACGGCGGCACGATCGCCGTGCGCAGCGAGGGCGGCGGCCGCGGCAGCGCGTTCACCGTGCGGCTGCCGCGCGGCGAGGCGCCCGACGCCGCGGCGTCGCCCGGCGACGGCGCCGAGCCGCGCGCGGCCGCGGCGCGCCGCATCCTCGTGGCCGACGACAACCGCGACGCCGCCGAGAGCCTGGCCGCGCTGCTGGAGCTCGAGGGCCACGAGGTCACGCTGGCCTACGACGGCGCCGACGCGCTGGCGGCCTACGAACGCGTGCGGCCGCAGGTCTGCCTGCTCGACATCGGCATGCCCGGGCGCAGCGGCAACGAGGTGGCCGCGGAGATCCGCGCCCGCGCGGACGGCCGCGGGCCGACGCTGGTGGCGATCACGGGCTGGGGCCAGGACGGCGACCGCCTGCAGGCGCTGGCCGCCGGCTTCGACCACCACCTGACCAAGCCGGTCGACCCGGCGCAGCTGCTGCGCCTGATCGGTGAGGCCCGCGCGGGCGAGCTCGCCCGCGCGTAGGCGTCACGCGCGGGCGCGGGGGCCGCGGCGCGGCGTCGCGCCGGCGTGCCGGCCACGTGTCCGGGCCGACACCAAGCAACCAAACCGGCGATACGTCCGGGGCGTCCAATGGCCGACCGCAACGGGATCGTTGCGCCCGCCATCCCCGAATCCCCAATGGACGACCACGACCAGGGCCTCGCCCACGACCTCGACATGCTCGGACGCCGCCGCGTGCTGCTGGGCGCCACCGGCCTGTCCGCCGTCACGCTGCTGACCGCCTGGGGCTGCGGCCGCGGCGCCGCCGATCCGTCCGGCGCGTCGAGCTCGGGCGGCGCCGGCGGCGGCCCGGGCACCTGCGCCGTCAGCGCCGAGGAAACGGAGGGGCCGTATCCGGCCGACGGCTCCAACACGGTGGCCGGCAAGGTGGCGAACGCGCTGGCGCTGTCCGGCATCGTGCGCTCGGACATCACCGCCAGCTTCGGCGGCATGCGCGGCACGGCCGCGGGCGTGCCCGTGACGCTGAAGCTCACGCTGGTCGACGCCGACAAGCGCTGCGCCGCGCTCGGCGGCTACGCGATCTACGTCTGGCACTGCAGCCGCGAAGGCCGGTATTCGCTCTACGACGCCGCCGACCAGAACTGGCTGCGCGGCGTGCAGGCCACCGACGCCGGCGGCGCGGCCACGTTCACGACGATCTTCCCGGGCTGCTACCCGGGGCGCATGCCGCACATGCACATCGAGGTCTACCGCAGCGGGAAGACCGCGAGCTCGTACGCCGGCAAGCTCAAGACGACGCAGATCGCGTTCCCGACCGACGCCTGCACCACGGTCTACACCGCGGCGCCCGGCTACGCCTCCAGCCTGGCCAACTTCAGGCGCATGAGCTTCGCCACCGACATGGTGTTCGCGGACGGCACGTCCACCGAGATGGCGACGGTCACCGGCAGCCTCGCCGGCGGCTACACGGTGGCGTTGCAGCTGACGATCGCCGCCTGACGCCGGCGCACGCCGCATGTCGCAGAATGCACGCATGTCTGGATGGGGATCGCGCCTGGGCGCGCGCGTGAAGGCGCTGCTGGCGGACACGCTGTTCAAGCGCCTGTTCGCCCTGATGTGGCTGGCGCTGGTGATCAGCCACGCGGTCGCGTTCCTGGTCGTCACGCGCAGCGGCGGCGTCGGGCGCTGGCCGACGTTCCCGTCGCTGCCGCCGATGTCGTTCGCGCGCCCCGCGGCGGCGCCGGCCTCGGCGCGGCCGTCGGGGGACGCCGCTGCGGCGGGATCGAACGGCGGCATGCAGCAAGGCGATCGTCCCGCGCCACCGTCCACCACCGGCCCCGGCAACGGCGGACCGCCGAACTGGAACGGCGGCCCGGGCGGCCCCGGGGGCCCGGGCGACACGGGCCCGCCCGGCGGCATGGGCGCGTCCGGCGGTCCGCCGCCGTTCCCGACCCAGGGCGACCACGGCGACGGACCGCCGCAGCCGTCCAACGGACCGATGGGCGGCGCCGGGCCCGGCGGCCCGGGCAACGGCGGCCTGCCGACCGCCGCCGCGCTGCTGGACTACGGCATCCGCTTCCTGATCATCGGCCTGGCCGCGTGGTTCGGCGCGCGCTGGCTGTCGGCGCCGATGCGCCGGCTGCAGGCGGCGTCGCGCACGCTGGGGCGGTCGCTGGCGCGCAACGAGGCGCCGCCCGAAGTCGACGAACGCACCGGCACGGTGGAGGTGCGCGAGACGGCCCAGGTGTTCAACGAGATGTCGCGCCAGCTCAGCGAGCAGGTGCATTCGCGCGCGCTGCTGGTGGCGGCGATCTCGCACGACCTGCGCACGCCGCTCACGCGCATCCGCATGCGGCTGGAGAGCAGCGAGGACGACCCCGCGACCGCGCGCTCGATCGCCGACATCCACGAGATGGACGACCTCATCGAATCCGCGCTGGAGGTGTTCCGCGGCGCCAGCCCGCAGGAGGAGCCCGCCGAGACGACCGACGTGTTCGCGCTCGTGCAGGCCATCGTCGACGACCTGGCCGACCTCGGCCAGCCGGTGAGCGCGCGCGGCGAGCCTGCGACCGCGCGCGTGCAGGCGGCGGGGCTGCGGCGCGTCGTCGGCAACCTCGTCAACAACGCGCTGCGCTACGGCAAGCGCGCGGACGTGCAGGTGCACGGCGTGGGCGACGCCGTCCGCATCGTGGTCGAGGACGAGGGTCCCGGCATCCCCGAGGCGCAGCTCGAGGCCGTGATGAAGCCGTTCTACCGCCTCGAAACCTCGCGCAACCGCCTCACCGGCGGCAGCGGCCTGGGCCTGTACATCGCCCGCGACCTCGCGGCGCGCCAGGGCGGGACGCTCACGCTGGCCAACCGCGCCGAGGGCGGGCTGCGCGCGACGATCGAGCTGAAGCGGGCGTGACGCCTACTTCACCTCGGCATCGAAGATGTAGCCTTCGCCGCGGATCGTGCAGATCAGCTGCTCGCCGTCCTGCGCGGCCGACAGCTTCTGGCGCAGGCGCGACACCGCGAGGTCGATCGCGCGGTCGGCCACGACGACGCCCTGGCCGCGCGTGGCGTCGAGCAGCTGGTCGCGCGTGAGCACGCGGCGCGGGCGCTCGACGAAGGCGCTGAGCAGCCGGTACTCGGCGCTCGACAGCG
>DASQCX010000518.1:0-3696 GCA_035634455.1 Burkholderiaceae bacterium | reverse complement strand
TCGGATGGATCGTGCTGGCGCGGCAGGCTGCACGATGGTTCGGGACGTCGTGCGGCCCGACGTCGCCATCGGAAAGCGCCGCCAGCGTACCGCGATATGACAACGCTGTCATTCGAGCTTACCCCAGGGCCCTGGTCGCAGCGAAAGACGTCGCGTCGTCCGGCGGCGCGCGGACTCAGCCCGGCAGCCCCCGGTACCGGAAGTCGCGGAAGCGGACCTGGCCCGCGCCGGCGCTGAACAAGGCCACCTTCAGGCTGAGGAAGCCGCCGAAGACGTTGTGGTGCAGGCCCGAGACCTCCATCTGCCACGGGTGCTGCACCCAGTGCTCGCCGTCGCTCGACTGGTGGAAGGTCAGTACGTTGTCGATGTTGCGCAGCCTCACGTGCACGCGCGCGCCGGGCCCGGGCTCGCGCATCCAGCGCTGCTCCTGGCCGTAGCCGTAGGTCAGTCGCTCGCCGCGGCTGAAGCCCAGGCCGGCGTGCCCGCGCTCGTCGTAGAACACGGCCAGGCCGCCGTGCCCGTCGCCCTCGATCTCCAGCTCGACGGACACCTCGTAGCGGCGATCGCCCACGCCGCAGGTCAGCGGCGAGCAGTCGGCCAGCGCGCTGCCCTTGCCTTGCAGCAGCAGGCCGTCGCCGGCTAGGCGGACGCGCGACGCCTCGCCCGCGGCCGGCGCGTGGAAGCCCCATTGCAGGCCCAGCGCCGGGCCCTTGAAGTCGTCGGACAGCGCCATGCCGGATGGCCCGGCCTGGCCGCCGCGCGGCGCAGGCAGCGCGCGATCCAGGATGCCGCCGCGGGCGCGGAACCAGCCGTCGGCGGTCCATTCGATCGGCTCCAGCAGCGTCTGGCGGCCCAGCGTGCGGAAGCCGTTCTCGTAGCCGTGGTAGACCATCCACCAGTCGCCGCCCGGGCCCTCGACGACGCTAGCGTGGCCGCGCGACCACCATGGCTCGTCGGCGCTGCGCGTGCGCACGACCGGGTTGTGCGGGCAGTGCTCCCACGGGCCGTGCACCGAGCGCGAGCGCGCGACGGTGACCATGTGGCTGGTCGGCGGCCCGGCGGTGCCGCCGACGGCCGAGACGAGGTAGAACCAGCCGCCGCGGCGGAACAGTTTCGGTCCCTCGGGCGCGAACATCTCGACGACCCAGTCCTTCGGGTACCGCCATGGCGTCCAGGCGCCGTTCTCGACCGGCCCGTCGGTGGACAGGCCGTCGTCGGACAGCCGCACGCGGCGCCCGCTGTTGACGAACAGGTAGCGCCGCGCGTCCTCGCCGACCACGTGGCCGGGATCGATGCAGCCCGGGATCTTCAGGTCGACCGGCGCGCTCCAGGGGCCGCGCACGTCCTGCGCGTGGACGACGAAGATGCCCGTGCCGGCATCCGTCAGCACCGGGATGTAGAGGAAGAATCGCCCGTCGTGCTTGACCAGGTCCATCGCCCAGACGGTGCCGATCGGCTGCTGCAGCGCCGCGGCGACGGGCGCCCAGTTCACGAGGTCGCGCGAGTGCCAGATCACCGCCCCGGGCGTGGACTGGAACGACGAGAACGTCATGTAGAAGTCCGCGCCGTCGCGCAGGATCGTCGGGTCCGGATGGTCGCCGGCGACGATCGGGTTCAGGTAGCTGCCGTCGCCGCGGTCGGCGCGGCGCTGGCCCTCGATGCCGCGCGCCGCCTGCGGCAACGCGGTCGAAGCCAGGGGCACGCCGAGGGTGCTGGCGGCGAGCGCTGCCTTGAACGCGGCGCGGCGGGTGGTCGTCATCGTCGCGATCCCTTCGGGTTCAGACCTTGCCGCGCCGCGCCTCGAGGCCCGCGCGGATCTCCGCCATGCGCCGCTCCGTCAGCGGGAAGCGCAGCGCCACGGCCAGCGCGATCAGCAGCCCCAGCACCGGGATGCCGGTCAGCAGGATGCGGATCATGAAGATCGCGTGCTCGCTCTGCACCGGCAGCTTCGCGTCGAAGCCGGTGAACTGCAGGATCCAGCCCGAGCAGAAGACGCCGGACGCGATGCCGACCTTGGTGATCCAGGACTGGCAGGCGGCGAACGAGCCTTCGCGGCGCGCGCCGGTCTCGAGCTCGTCGGCGTCGACCACGTCGGCGATGATCGAGCCGGTCAGCACCCAGAAGCCCGCGCCGGTGAAGGCGACGCACCCGCAGGCGAGCAGCTGCAGCGCGGGGTGTTCCGGGTCGTAGAACCACCAGTCGCCGATGAACGCGGCGATCGCCATCGCCAGCACCAGGCACAGCGCGCGCGGCTTGCCGAAGTGGCGCGCGGCGCGGTTGAAGAACGGGATGCCGGCCAAGCCGAACACCATGCCCGCCACGCCCATCTTGAAGTTCCATGCCGCGCCCAGCGACACGTCACCCTTGCAGACGTAGTAGACCGTCGCGTAGTAGCCCAGCGCGCTGACCATCGCGGTGCCGACGGCGTAGGCCAGCGCGATGGACAGCATCTGGCGGAACGGCCTGAAGCGCAGGGTCCGCCACAAGGTATCGGCCAGCGGGATCTTCTGCTGCTTGCGAGCGACCAGGTGCTCGTAGTAGCGCTCGCGCGTGAGCAGGAAGATCAGCACGGTCACGACGACCATCACCACGCCGAGCGCCGTGCAGTAGACCTGCGCGCCGCGCAGGATGTCGGGCTTGCCGCTCGCGTCGCGGAAGATCGCCAGCGTCGTGAACTGCGCGGCGAAGAACAGCCCCAGTTCGGGCAGCTTCTGGATCGCGTTCTTGATCGACATCACGCTGGTACGCTCGTGGTACGCGGGCGTCATCTCCGAGCCCAGGCTGACCCACGGCATGTTGAAGCAGCTCATCACCGGCACATACAGCAGCGTGGAGACGAGCATGAACAGGAAGTACTCGCTGTCCGTCCAGCCGCGGCCCACCGCGAACATCAGCGGCAGCCCGACGCCCGCGAGGACGCCGCCCACCAGGATGTAGGGCCGGCGGCGGCCGAAGCGCGTGCGGGTGTTGTCGGAGGCCCAGCCGAACAGCGCGTCCGAGGCCGCGTCGACGAAGATCTTGATGGCCTGCGCCGTGGAGATCAGCCCCGGCGACATGCCCAGGAAGATGTTGTAGACCTGGAACGCCAGCGACGGGTAGAGCCAGTGCCCCCACATGTCGATGACCGAGCCCAGGCCGTAGCCGACCTTCTGCGGCAGCGGCACGCGGTCCGCGGCCGCCTCGGGCGCCTGCTTCGCGGCGTCGTCATTTAGCGATAAATCCAAGCTGGCCATCGTGCGCTGTTCTCGGTGGGGGTCAGGAAATGATGATCGCCTTGCCGCGCGGCGCGGCCAGGGACTTGTTCAGGACGATCTCGGTGGGCAGGACGATGTTGGCGGGCGCGCGGTAGACCGCGTCGCGCAGCTTGGCGTCGATGCGGTCCATCAGCAGGCGCACCGCGCGGTGGCCCATGTCGCGCAGCGGCTGGCGCACCGTGGCCAGGTGGGCGGAGCGGGCGAGCATCGTGTCGTCGAAGCCGACCACCGACACGTCCGCCGGCGTGCGCAGGCCGCGCGCGGACAGCGTGTCGAGGCAGCCGATCGCGATCGCGTCGCTGGCGGCGAAGATCGCCTGCGGCAGCGTCTCGCCGCGATGGCGCTGCAGCCAGG
Organism: Burkholderiaceae bacterium; assembly: GCA_035634455.1. Taxonomy (GTDB): domain Bacteria; phylum Pseudomonadota; class Gammaproteobacteria; order Burkholderiales; family Burkholderiaceae_C; genus Scleromatobacter. The sequence continues at coordinate 88 of DASQCX010000518.1, read as the reverse complement.
CCTCGAGCTCGCGCCGGCCCGATTCGCTGGTGAAGAAACCGGGCAGGATGTAGTCGTCCGGCGGCTTGACGCCCGCCGCGGCATGCGC
>DASQCX010000517.1:0-1739 GCA_035634455.1 Burkholderiaceae bacterium | reverse complement strand
GGGCGGCGGCTAAACGGGTAGACGCCCTATCCTCCGTTGCGCGCCGGCACCTGGACGACCTGCAGGAACAGGCCCAGCCGCTTGATCGCCTCGATGAACGCCTGGTAATCGACCGGCTTGGTGATGTACACGCTGCAGCCGAGCCGGTAGCAGCGCTCCACCTCGCGCGGGTCGTCCGTCGTCGTCAGCATGATGACCGGCATGCCGGCCGTGCGCGGGTCGGCTTTGAGGCGCCGCAGCACCTCGACGCCATCGACGCGCGGCATGTTGATGTCGAGCAAGAGCAGCGTCGTCTCGCCTACGGGCCTGCCGGCGTAGGGGCCCTCGGCGAAGAGATAGTCGAGCGTCTCCTGCCCGTCCTTGAGCCGCGTGAAGCCGTTGACCACCCCGACGCGCTCCAGGTTCCGCTGGATCAGCGTGGCGTGCCCGTCGTCGTCTTCCGCCAGGACGAGGTTGATCGGCACCGTAGCCATCTGCCACCCTCACGACCGTTCGGGCGCGGCGGCCCCGGCCGCCGCGTGCCCATTCAGGATCTCCGACCCAGGGCCCTCGCCGGGCAGGCCGGCAGGCAGGCCGATGAAGAACGTGCTGCCGACGCCGGGGGCCGACTCCACCCACAGCTTGCCGCCGTGGCGCTCGACCACGCGCCGCACCACCGCCAGGCCGATGCCCTCGCCGGGGGATGCCTCGGGGTGCATGCGCTGGAAGGCGAGGAAGATCTTCGACTGCTGCGCCTCCGGGATGCCCAGGCCGTTGTCCTTTACGTAATAGGTCCGTGTGGCGGCGGCCGGATCGCCCTCCCCGTCCCGGCTGCCGACCTCGATCCGGCCCGGCCGAGCCGGGTCGAGATAGTTGACGGCGTTGCCGATGAGGTTGGCGAAGATCTGCTCCAGGGCCTGCGGGTCGCCCCAGGCCGGCGGCAGGTCGCCGAGCACGACCTCCGCCCCGCGGCGGGTGATGCTGTCGCGGAGCGACGCGACGACCCGCACCACGGCGGCGCGGACGTCCACCGCCTGGCGCTGGTACTCGACGCGGCCCACGCGTGACAGGCGCAACAGGGCGTCGATGATGCCGGCCAAGCGGTGGACGGCGTTCTGGATGAAGTGGACCGACTCGGCGGCGTCACGGTCGATGAGCAGCAAGCCTCGGCTGCGCACCTTCTCGGGCAGCTCGTTCTCGGCGAGAAGGCCGCGCAGATCCCGGTTGACCGCTGCCAGTTCCTGGCTAAACCCCTGCAAATTGACCAGAGGAGAACGCAGATCATGCGAGACGCTGTAGACGAACATCTCGTTCTCGCGGTCTTTCTGGGCCAGGGCGGCGGCCATGTCGTGGAACACGCGGTCCAGGCGGCCGATCTCGTCGCGGCCCGTCAGCGGCGCGGCCAATTCCTTGCCGGCCCCCAGCCGCCGGGCGTTCTCGGCCAACAGCGCCAGGCGCCGGGCGATGCTGCGCGTGAAAACGAACAGCAGCGTCGCGGCGCTGGCCAGGGCCAGGCCGCCTCCGAAGGCCAGCGCCCAGTTCTGCTGGCGCATCGCCTCTTGCAGGGTTTCCTGCCGCGCCGCGTCAAAGTCGCGTTCCACCTTCAAGAACTCGTCCAGGGCGCCGCGCATCGCATCGACGCGATCCTTCCCTACCAGCTCGTCGATGCGCTGCAGCGCCTCCTCCCGCTTGCCGCTGACGATCAGGGCGTGGGTTTCGTCGAGCCAGGTGAGCACCTCGTCGGCCTTCTCGCGCACGCG
>DASQCX010000516.1:0-3460 GCA_035634455.1 Burkholderiaceae bacterium | reverse complement strand
GTGCCGGTGGCCGCCTTCGTCAGGTGGGCGCTCGCGGCCGGGCCGCCGGTCGCCGGGTCGGCCAGCACCGCGAGCGTGGCGCCCACCATCGGGCGCATGCGCACGCTCACCGCGTCGCCCCACTTGCCCAGCGACTTCGCGGTGAAACTCACGGTGTTCTTGGCGGGAGTGATGGGCGCGGCGCTGCGCGGGAAAATCGCGACCAGGTCGCGCCCGGCGCGCAGGTCGGCCTGCAGCGCCGTGGCCAGCGTCACGGTGCCGGAGGCGTCGTAGCCGGCGACGGTGTAGGGATTCCCGGCGATCGGCGTGACGCCGGCGGTGAAGAAGTTCAGCTTCCCGCCGACGGCGACGCCGATCGTGTGCACGAGGCGCACCTGCTTGGAGTTGGCGCCGGCGTCGGCGTCCGCGGCCAGTCCCGCCACCAGGCCTTGCACGAGTGCCGCGCTGGACGCGACGGCCCCCCTGTTGTTCGCCGGATCGGGCGCGGCGAACACGCGCTTGACGTACAGCCGCTGCCCGCCGTTGTCGAAGAAGCCCTTGACCGACAACGGGAAGAGCCACCAGCGGCCGCCCTCGGCCGTGTCGAAGTCCCAGCGGTTGTTGGTGGTGGCCTGCGGCACCGGCAGGAAGCCGCCGAAGGTCCGCTCGAAGTCCGCGAAGCTCGTGCAGAGCACCGGCTTGTCGGAGGTCGGTCCGCGTTCGGTGACGCCGACGGCACCGGCGGTGCTGGTGCTCACGCCCGCGATCGGGCTGGGGCCTGCGTCGACTTCCTCGACGTAGACGCCTGGATGCAGGTATTCGGCCATCAGTTGCTCTCCATGGTTCGAGTTACGCGATGGTGATCGTCACGCTGGCTTGCAGGTCGGCGGGCAGGCTCAGCGTGCGTTGGCCGCTGCGGCCTCCGCGCGCGTCGACCGCGTCGATCAGCTGGCCGTTCGTGGCCCAGCGCAGGGGAAGGGCGAACACGCCGCGTTCGTCGCTGAGCACGCGTTCGGCGTTGGACAGGTGAACCTTCACGTTGGCGACCGGCGCGCCCTGCGCGTCCTGGACGAAGCCGCGCAAGACCCGGACCCAGGTCGGAAAGTCGTACGTCGGCGCGGGATACAGGTACAGGTCGGTGGAGCCGCGGGTGACCGGGTTGGGGTCGTTCTCGTCGTTCCAGGGCGGCGCGTCGAACTCGACTCCGTCGGCCGATTCCAGGTACGCCGGGCGGTATCGCTCGGCGGACACGCGGGCCCGGTAGCGGCGCGGCGCGGCGAACAAGGGGTCACGCAGCCGCCCGAGGCCGGGCCAGGTGATGGCGCCCGAGGGCGTGAACACGGCCGCCAGGTCGGTGGGCGCCCAGACGCCGGGGCTCACCTGGCGGTCGATCCACGCCCGCAGGCGGCCTTGCGCCGACCTGGAGGTGAAGTCGTCGACCAGGCGCAGCCCGATCGGGCTGAAGAGCCGTCCGCGTTCCGACGTCAACTCCTGCCAGCCGTCGACCGTCATGGCGCCACCGCCGGTTCGTTGTACGTCAGGTCGCGCACGCTCACCGGTTTGGCGACCTGCACGTCGACCGACTCGAGGTTGACGACGCGCACCTCATAGGTCACCGAGATGCGATACGCCTTCTGCACCGCCTGCCAGAGCCAGAAGCGTTCCTGCAGCGGAATCGGCGACAGCGTGATCTTGAGCGCCTCGGAGCTGTTGGCCAGGCCACCTTTCAACGCCGTGCCATGCAGGATCGCGCCGTCGTAGAGGATCTGCATGACGCGGCCGAGCAACTGGTGGTCGGTCGCGCGGTCGCCGGCCCAGGGGGTGATCATGTAGCGCAGCAGCAGCGCCATCGGCGGCCTCTGGACGATGAGCGTGCCGCCGGGGCCGGGGCGGCGCTGGCGCGGCCGGTTCTTGGCGCTCGCGTCCTCCACCACGTCGTAGAGGCACACCGTGACCAGCGCCGGCGACGTGCTGATCGTGCCTTGCAGGTCGTGCACCTGGACGGTCGGCAAGGGCACGAGCGAAGCCATACCTGAGGCCAGGGCCGCCCTCAAGGTCTCCGACACATCACCGATGACTGCGTAGTCCGGCACCCGCTCTCCCTTCGTCAGGTGAAGGGTTTGCACGTCCCGTGCCAGCGGCGCGGCCCATCGCATCAACGACTTACGACGGGCGACTGGACAAAAATGTCCAGCCTGCGCATGGACATTTTCATGCGCGCGGCGTCGCCGCAGGCAATGCGGCGGGCGCGCACGCGCCGCCCCGCCGCGAGGCGCGCCGCGGTGCGGCGGATCGGTTCAGCAGTAGTCGTTGGCGGAGACGCTGTACTTGCGCATCAGCTCGAAGAACACGCGGCGCGACTTCCCGCTGGCGCGCGCGGCGTGCGCGATGTTGCCGCGGCTCGCGCGCAGGGCGTCGATCACGAAGCCGCGCTCGAAGCGGCTCACCAGCTCGCGTTTGGCGTCGTTGAGCGACTGCGGCGTGTCGACGGCCGCGGGGCGCGTCGTCACGGCGCCGCCCTGCGGCGCGCGCGTGTCGCCCAGCAGCGTCAGGTCGCCAGGCTCCACCAGGCGATCCAGGCGCAGCGACGTCAGGAAGCGCACGCAGTTCTCCAGCTCCCGCACGTTGCCGGGCCAGGAATACGCCTCGAGGTGGCGCATCGTGTTGGCCGACAGCCGGATGGGCGCGGTGCCGAGGTCGTCGGCGCAGCGCTGGATGAAGGCCTCGAGCAGCGGCTCGATGTCCTCGCTGCGGTCGCACAGCGGCGGGATGCGCAGCGGGAACACGCGCACGCGGAACATCAGGTCCTCGCGGAAACGCGCCTCGCGCACGCGCAGCACCAGGTCGGCGTTGCTGGCGGCGAGGATGCGCACGTTCGCCTTGCGGATGCGGCTCTCGCCGAGGCGGCGGTACTCGCGCTCCTGCAGGAAGCGCAGCAGCTTGACTTGCGCGGACGGGTCGAGCGCGTCGATCTCGTCGAGGAACAGCGTGCCGCCCTCGGCGCCCGCGACCAGGCCGTCGCTCGACGCGCGCGCGCCGGTGAACGCGCCGCCCACGTGCCCGAACAACTCGTTCTCGAACAGCGCCACGGGAATGGCGCCGCAGTTGACGGGCACGAAGGCGCCGCGCGAGCGTGCGCCGTTCTCATGGATCCAGCGCGCGTACATCTCCTTGCCGACGCCGCTCGGGCCGAGGATCAGCACCTCGACGTCCGTCGCCGCCGCGGACGCGAGGTCGCGCATCGCCTTCCGGTGCGACTCGCCGCGGCCGATGATGCGGGTGCGCCAGCTGCGCTCGAGGCTGTCGTTCGGATCCGTCGTCGCCGCGAGGGAATGAAGAGTCATGTGCGCGTCCCCTGACCAACAAGGCATCCCGCGTCCTGCGGATCGGCGTCTGCGCGATCTCGCGTGGCTGGGCCGGTCAGATGCGTCACCGGCCAGCGCATGGCAGGTCGGTCATGCCGACCTTCGAACTCCGGTCG
>DASQCX010000515.1:0-2833 GCA_035634455.1 Burkholderiaceae bacterium | reverse complement strand
AGCATGCGCGCCTCGGCCGTGATGCCCAATTCCTCCAGCGGCGCGAACGCCGCGCTCGCCGCGCCCTGCGCCGCGATGCGCACGTAGAAATGGCGCAGCGCGAACAGGCTGCGCAGGAAGGTGCCGGCGTCCATGTCGTCGTGGCTGCCGGCGTCCGCGAACGAGACCAGCCCGGGCTTGGGCGCCAGCGCCAGCTCGTCGTACAGCGACACGATGGCCGCGCGGCCCAGCGCCGCATGGAAGGCGCCCGCGTCGGCGCGCGGCGCGAGCGGCGCATCGCATACAGCCAGGGGCATGTGCGCGCTCATGCCGGACACTCCAGCGCCACGCCGCGCAGCCGCTTGACCAGCACCCGCGACGCGCGTCCCTGGCGATGGTCGCGCCACTCGCGCCACGCGATCGCCGCGCCGTCGGGAAACAGCAGCTCGCCGTCGAGCCGCGGACCGTCCCACGCGGCCTCGGCGAGCAGGCGCGCGACCTCGTCGGCGTGCGCGGGCGCGCTGACCGGCAGCAGCAGGTCGAGGTCCGACCCGGCATGGACATACGCCAGCCGCGTCAACGCCTGCCAGCCGTAGCCGCCGTAGACGCGCGCACGGCAACCGGCCAGGGCCAGCGAAGCGACCAGCGCGCGCCACGGCGCCATCAGCACGCGCGGCAGGAGGCGCGTCGCAGCGGCGGCCGGCGGGAACTCGTCCAGAAACATCAGGTCCCGCGGCGCGACGGCCAGCGCAAGACGGCGACGCTGGAACCGCGCCGGCGCCGGCAGCCCCGCGGCCACCGCGTCGACCAACGATTGCGGCTGGCGCGTGACCACCAGCGGCAGCCTGCGCGCGGCCCACAGCGCGAGGCACGCCCGCGCGCCGTCGTCCCAGGGCGCATCGAGCACCCGTATCCAGCCTTCGTCGGACAGCCGGATCAGCTGCTGGCGATGCAGCGACGCCGGCAGCCGCGCGGCCGGCCGGACGGCGTCCTGCACGAGCGACATCAGGCCTCCAGCACGCGCCGGATGACGTCGGCGGCCGCGCGGCGGCCGCCGCGCCGCGCGCCCTCTTCCGCGCGCCGGTCGGCGGTGTCGCGATCGGCCAGCGCCGCGCGCAGCCCGGCGGCGAGGTCGTCGCCCCACAGCGAGCGCACGCCGCCCATCGCCACGTAGTTCGCCACGCCGGGCGCGAACACCGGGTTCGTGCGCGACAGCGATTCCAGCAGGTCCTCGGGCAGCTTGGTGACGCGCGCCATCGCCGGCACGCGCATCACGCGGATCTCGGCCTCGGGCAGCGCGTGGCACACGTCGGCCATCAGCCCCGACGTGATGAAGCCGCCGGACAAGGCCTGGTCGTACACGAGCCCGACCACCGGATGCCCGCGCCGCCGCGCGAGGTCCAGGCAGCAGCCCAGGTGCGCCATCGCGCGGTGGATGCCCAGCAGTTCGTCGCGCCGGCGCAGCGCCTGGCCTTGCGTGTCGACCAGCAGCAGCAGCGGCCGGCCGGGGTGCTCGGCGATCGTCGCGAGCACCGCGCGCGCCTGCCGCAGCGCGAGGTCGACGCCGACCGCCGCGTGGTTCGTGGTGCCGACGACGGCCAGCGCCGTGCCCTCGAAGACGGCCATGCCGCCGAGGAATTCGCCGTCGGCAGCGATCGCGTGGCAGGCGCCGAACAGGCGCGTGACGACGGTCCGCCAGTCCATCACGCGCCTCCTCGCGCGAGCGCGGCCACCGCGGCGGGACGCAGCGGGCGCAGCGCGTCGGCGTCGAGGTCGGGCACGGCGCGCGCGTCGGGCACGCCCAGACGCGACCACAGAACGAACGCGTCGGCGTTGTCGTCGTCCAGATCGGCGCGCGCCTGCAGCAGCGCGGATTCCTGCTGCAGCGCCTCCAGCGTCAGCGGCCGCTGCGCGTCCAGCGCCGCGATCGCCGCGTCGCGGAAGGCGGCCGCGTCGTCGTCGACCAGCACGTCGCAGTCGCCGCACAGCCAGCGGTGCTTGCCGCCGGTGGTGCGCCAGACGAGCGCGCGGTCGCGCGAGTCGAACTCGCCGGCGCCGTGCGCGGACTCGATGACCTCGGGGCCGGACATCGCATGGCGCGCGATGTCGCTCATGACGACCGTGTCGGCGCAGCGCGCGACGATGCCCATGCCGCCGAAGCAGCCGTTCGCGCCGCCGATGAGCATGACGGTGGCGATGCCGGCGGCGCGCACGTCGAGCAGCGCGCGCATGACCTCGGACACCGCGATCAGGCCGGCGTTGGCCTCGTGCAGGCGCACGCCGCCGGACTCGGCCAGGACCAGCACCGCGTCGGGCCGGTCGCGCAGCGCGCGCCGCAGCAGCCCCACCAGCTTGGCGCCGTGCACCTCGCCGACGCCGCCGCCCATGAAGCCGCCCTCCTGCGCCGCGACGAACACCGCGCGGCCCGCGAGCGTGGCGCGGCCGATCGCGACGCCGTCGTCGAAGGCCGCCGGCACGCCCAGCTGCGCGAGGTGCGGGCTGGTCACGCGCTCGGACGGCGGCAGCCACTCGTGGAAGCTGCCGGCGTCGACCAGCGCGGCCAGGCGCTCGCGCGCCGACATCTCGGCGAAGCTGTGCATCACGGCGTCACTCCCTGGATCGCGGCGATCACCTGGTCGAGCCGCAGGCTGACGACGGCGGGCGTCGCGCCCATGTCGTGGATGGCGATCGACAGGCCGGCGATGCCGTGCCGCTCGTGGAAGTCGCGCAGCACCGCCTCCCAGACCGCCCCAAAGCCGCGCGCGGAGGTGTCGACGTCGATACGGCATCCGGTATCTGGCGACGGCTCGACCAGCACCTCGAGGTTGCCGGACGCGACCACACCCACCAGCGT
>DASQCX010000514.1:0-2372 GCA_035634455.1 Burkholderiaceae bacterium | reverse complement strand
ACGGCGGCAAGGTCGACCGCACCGAGTGGGGCATGACGCCGCAGACGGTCAACGCCTACTACGACCCGACCAAGAACGAGATCGTGTTCCCGGCCGCGATCCTGCAGCCGCCGTTCTTCGACATGAAGGCCGACGACGCGGTCAACTACGGCGCGATCGGCGCGGTCATCGGCCACGAGATCAGCCACGGCTTCGACGACCAGGGCAGCCAGTTCGACGGCGACGGCAAGCTGCGCAACTGGTGGACGCCGGAAGACCGCAAGGCCTTCGAGGCGATCACCAGCAAGCTCGACGCGCAGTATTCGGCCTACGAGCCGCTGCCGGGCGTGCACGTCAACGGCAAGCTGACGATGGGCGAGAACATCGCCGACCTGTCGGGCGTGCAGATCGCCTACAAGGCCTGGAAGATGTCGCTGGACGGCAAGCCCTCGCCCACCATCGACGGCGTGACGGGCGAGCAGCGCTTCTACTACGGCTTCGCGCAGGTCTGGCGCTCCAAGACGCGTGACGAGCGCGCGCTGCAGCTGGTCACCATCGACCCGCACTCGCCGGCGCAGTTCCGCGCGGACGGCGCGTCGATCAACAGCGACGGCTTCCACGAGGCGTTCGGCACCAAGCCGGGCGACAAGATGTGGAAGGCGCCGGCGGATCGCCTGCGGTTGTGGTGAGCCCCCTCGCTCGCTAGCGCTCGCTGCCCCCCGAGGGGGCGCTCCGCGACTGGCCCGGCAAAGCCGGTTCCAGCGCTCCCTCGAATCTCGTTTGCAATTTGCGAGCGGCGGCGCCGGCGACGCAATGCGGCTTCGTGCCTGCTGATCGTTTTCGACAAGGGAGATCAAAATGAAAGTTACTTTCCGCCCGGCGACGCTCGCCGTCGCCATCTCGCTGGCCTTCGCGGCCCCGTTCACCTTCGCCGGCACCGCCGCCGTCGCCGCGCCGGCCGGCGACGCCGCCCCCGCGGTGCTGGCCTCGGGCCTGGACAAGGCCGGCATGGACGCCGCCGCGCGCCCGCAGGACAGCCTGTTCTTCGCCATGAACGGCACGTGGCTCAAGAACACGCCGATCCCGGCCGACAAGGCGGACTACGGCACGTTCACGCAGCTGTACGACCTGTCCAACGAGCGCGTGAAGGGCATCATCGAGAAGCTGGGCGCGACGCCGCAGGCGCCGGGCACGATCAACGCGAAGATCGGCGACTTCTACAAGAGCTACATGGACACCGCGGCCATCGACGCCGCCGGCATCGCGCCGCTCAAGCCCTGGCTGGCGCAGATCGAGGCCGTCAGGACGCGCGCCGACCTCGTGAAGCTGATGGGCCAGTGGGCGCCGTTCGTCGACCTGCCGCTGGGACTCGGCGTCGGCCCCGACGCGAAGGATCCGACGATCTACTCGGCCAGCGCCGGCCAGGGCGGCCTGGGGCTCGGCGACCGCGACTACTACCTCAAGACCGACGCGCGCTTCGCCAAGGCGCGCACGGCCTACCTGACCTATGTGCAGGCCCTGCTGGCCGCGCAGGGCAGCCACAACGCCAAGGTCGAGGCCAACGCGGTGATGGGCTTCGAGACGCGCCTGGCCAAGGTGCAGTGGACGCAGGAAGCCAACCGCGATCCGGTCAAGACGTACAACCCGATGACGCTCAAGGCGCTGGCCGCCAAGGCGCCGGGCGTCGACTGGACGGGCTGGTTCGCCGCGGGGCAGCTGGTCGATCCGGCCTTCGTCTCGATCAACCAGCCCAGCTACGCGTGGGCGATGGCCAGGATGGTCAAGTCCGAGCCGCTGGACGTCTGGAAGGCCTACCTGCGCGTGCGCCTGATGGACGCGCTGGCGCTCGAGCTGCCGGCCGACGTGCGCGCCGCGCGCTTCCAGTTCCGCGGCGTCGCGCTCAACGGCACCCCCACCGACCGCCCGCGCTGGGAGCGCGCGGTCGACACCGTCAACGACTCGCTGGGCGAGGCCATCGGCCAGATCTATGTGTCGGAGTACTTCCCGCCCGCCTACAAGGCGCGCATGGTGCAGCTGGTCGACAACCTGATGAAGGCGTACTCGACCTCGATCGACAACCTCACGTGGATGAGCCCGGCCACCAAGGTCGAGGCGCACGCCAAGCTCGCGAAGTACGGCATCAAGATCGGCTACCCGGACCAGTGGCGCGACTACTCGGCGCTCGAGGTCAAGTCCGGCGACGCGCTGGGCAACGCCGTGCGCGCCGCGCAGTTCGAGTACCACCGCCAGGTCGTGCGCAACGGCGGCAAGGTCGACCGCACCGAGTGGGGCATGACGCCGCAGACGGTCAACGCCTACTACGACCCGACCAAGAACGAGATCGTGTTCCCGGCCGCGATCCTGCAGCCGCCGTTCTTCGACATGAAGGCCGA
>DASQCX010000513.1:0-5348 GCA_035634455.1 Burkholderiaceae bacterium | reverse complement strand
CTTCAGCATCGGCCTGTGGATCGCGCTGCCGCTGATCGCCATGCTGCTGTTCGTCAACATGATGCTGGGCATCATCGCGCGCGTGGCGCCGCAGATCAGCATCTTCTCGGTCGGCTTCCCGATCACGCTGGGCGTCGGCCTGGTGGGCGTGATGTTCACGCTGCCGCTGCTGCAGGGGCCGTTCACCGCCGCCCTGGAGCAGATGCTCATGATGTTCCGCTAGTGTCCTGTCCCACAAGTACGTGCGCAGGCGAAACGCGTGCGTACTTGTGGGACAGGACACTAGTCGTACACTGCCGCGCTCTGCCACGAGCATCGCCGCGATGTCCCCACCCGGGATCCGTCCCACCGCCCTGATCGACTTCCGCGCGCCCGACGACGGCGTCGCGCCGCTGCGCCTCGCGTTCGGCGTGCCGCGCGAGGTGTTGCGCGCGACGCGGCTGGACGAGGTCGCGCCGCTGCTCGCCCGCGTGGATGCGCTGGCGCGCGGCGGGGCCTGGTGCGTGGGCTACCTCTGCTACGAGGCGGCGGGCGCATTCGACGCGGCCTTCGTGACGCACGTGCCGTCCGATCCGTCGTGCCCGCTCGCGTCGTTCGCGGTCCACGACGCACCCGTGTCCGACGCCTCGGCCTTCGACAGCGACGCCGCCGCCACCGTGCATTGGACGGGTGGCCCGCAGCGCGACGCCTTCGACGCCACGATCGCCGAGATCCAGCGCGCGATCGCCGACGGCGAGGTCTACCAGGTCAACGCCACCGCGCCGCTGACCGGCACGCTGCAGGGCGACGCGCTCGCGCTGTTCGCCGCGCTGCGTCGCGCGCAGCCGAACGCGTACGCCGCGTACCTGGACTTCGGCGATGACGCGCAGCCGGATGACCGCATCCTGTCCGTCTCCCCCGAGCTGTTCTTCGACTGGCGCGACGACCGCCTCCTGGCGCGGCCGATGAAGGGCACCGCGCCGCGCGGCGCGACGCCGGTCGAGGACGCCGCGCAGTCGGCGTTCCTGCGCAGCGCCCCCAAGGAGCGCGCCGAGAACCTGATGATCGTCGACCTGCTGCGCAACGATCTCTCGCGTCTCGCGCTGCCGCACACGGTGCGCGTGCCGCGGCTGTTCCACACCGAGGCCTGGCCCACGGTGTGGCAGATGAGCTCCGACGTCGTCGCCGCCACGCGCCCCGGCACGACGCTGGCGCAGGTGTTCGGCGCGCTGTTCCCCTGCGGCTCGATCACCGGCGCGCCCAAGGTGCAGGCGATGCGCCTGATCCGCGCGCTGGAGCCCGAGCCGCGCGGCATCTACTGCGGCGCGATCGGCGTCGTGCGGCCCGGCGGCGCCGCCACCTTCAACGTGCCGATCCGCACCGTGGCGCTACGCCGGACCGACAAGGGCGGCGTCGCGACGACGCAGGCGCGCTGCGGCATCGGCAGCGGCATCACCGCCGACGCCACCGCCGCCGGCGAATGGGACGAGTGGCGCCACAAGCGCGCCTTCGTCGATCGCGCCAGCCAGGCCTTCGAGCTGCTGGAGACGCTGCGGCTGGAGGACGGCGCGTTCGTCGACGTCGACGCCCATCTCGCGCGCATGGCCGACGCGGCGTCGCACTTCGCGTTCGCGTCGCCGCTGGCCTCGGCGCGGGAGGCGCTCGACACGCTGCGCCTCGCGCACGCGAGCGGGTGCTGGCGCGTGCGCCTGCTCGCGTCACGCGCGGGCGCCGCGCGCGCGCAGGCGTTCGCGCTCGCGCCCACGCCGGCCCCCGTGCGCGTGCGCCTCGCCGACCGTCCGCTGGCGGGCAGCAGCGGCGAGTTCGTGCGCTTCAAGACCACGCAGCGCGCGCACTACGACGCGTTCGCGCCGTCCGGCGACGACGTCTTCGACACGCTGCTGTGGAACGAACGCGGCGAGCTGACCGAGTTCACGCGCGGCAACGTCGCGCTGCGCATCGGCGGGCGCTGGCTCACGCCCACGCCGTCGTCCGGGCTGCTTCCTGGCATCGCGCGGGCGCGATTGCTGCGCGAGGGGACGATCGAGGAGGCGGTGCTGATGCGCGAGGATCTGGCACGGTCGGAAGCGGTCGTGTTCTTCAACAGCCTGCGCGGCTGGCTGCCGGCCACGGTGACGCCGGACTGACGCCGCCGCGCGCCTCACCCCGCCAGCTTCACGTCGTTGCTCGCCATCGCATCGATGACCGCGAAGTAGACCTTGCTCAGGATTTCCGACGGCGCGAACTGGCGGCTGTCGTACCAGGCCCAGAGTTCCAGCGACACGGCCGTCGCGGCGAGGGCGGTCATCGCGACCTGGGGCGGCGGGTCGGCGAGCAGCGGCGACTGCTTCGCAGCGCCCAGCAGCAAGCCCTCGACGCGTCGGATGTCCTGGCCGGGCGCGATCGGCACCGGCACGCGCAGGCGCACGCTCTGCTTCAGGTATTCGTAGTTGGTGACGTTGCCGGTGATGAAGCTCTGGTTGGGCACCAGGATGGCGACCTGGTCGGGCGTGACGAGGGTGGTGCGGCGCGCGCCGATCTCGCGCACCACGCCCTGGACGCCGGCGACCTCGATGCGGTCGCCGACCTCGATCGGCCGCTCCAGCAGCACGATCAGGCCGCTGATGAAGTTGCTGATGATGTTCTGCAGCCCGAAGCCGACGCCCACGCCGAGCGCGCTGCCGACGATGGCGAACGCCGTCAGCTCGATGCCGGCGTTCTGCAGGATCACGACGGCGCCGAACACCAGCACCGCGTAGTGCACCAACCCGGCGATCGCCAGCCGCTGGCCTTCCTGCATGCGCGTGCGATCGAGCAGGCGCTTGAGCGTCCAGCGGCTGAAGCGGCCCGCCACGAAGAAGAGCAGCGCGGCCGAGATCGCCAGCTTCACGAGCGTGAAGATGGTGATGTCGGTCTTGCCGAGCGTGAACAGCGAGACGTTGCAGGCGTCGATGAGATGCTTGATGTCGGACCAGTCCACGTGGACTCCTTCGGGATGGGGCCGGGCCGGCAGCTGGCGTGCGCGGTCCCGGGCCCCGGAGCGTACCCCGGATTCCGGGCCGCGGTCGCGGCGCGTCGGCTGCCGGCGCGCGGCGCCGGCTCAGCGGCCTGTCGCGGACAGCGTCGTGCGCGCGATGGCCGGCACCGGCGTCGCGGCGGACGCGGGCATCGCCGTGGCCTCCCGCAGCGCCGCGATCGCCGCGTGCGGATCCGCGCTGCGCGTGATCGCGCCCACCACCGCCACGGCCCACGCGCCCGCGCGCATCGCGGCGCGCGCCCGCGCGGCGTCCATGCCGCCGATGGCGACGACGGGCGTGTCGTGCAGAAGCGCGCACCAGTAGGCGAGGTTGGCGTCGCCCTGCGGGATCCACGGCATCTGCTTGATGGCGGTGGCGTGGATCGGGCCGCAGGCGATGTAGCTGGGGCCCAGCGCGCGGGCGCGGCAGACCTCCCAGTACGAATGCGTGCTGATGCCCAGCAGCAGGCCGGCGTGGTGCAGGGCGTCGATGTCGGCCGTGTCGAGGTCGTCCTGGCCCAGGTGGACGCCGTGGGCGCCGAGTTCGAGCGCGAGCTCCCAGTGGTCGTTGACGACCAGCGTGGCGCCGGCCGTGCGCGCGAGGCCGACGGCGGCGCGGATCTCGCGCGCCAGCCCGTCGCCCGGCGCGTCCTTGATGCGCAGCTGCACCAGCTTGATGCCGTCGGCGAGCACGCGCGCGACCCACTCGCTGGAGTCGACGATGGCGTACAGGCCGCGCGCGGCGGACGGCATCGCGGGGAACGCGAAGCGCGAGGGCGCGTGCGGCAGCGGGTTGAGCGCCGGCAGGTTGGCGAGCCGGCCGGCGAAGCCCGCGCGCGGCGCGACAGGACCCGCGCCGGCGCCCGCGGCGTAGGCGTGGCGCAGGCCTTCGCTGGTGGCCATCTTCGCGAGCACGACGGCGTCCGCCGCGACGAAGCCGTGCGCCAGCGCGGCCGCTGCGGACGACGCGAACACGCAGCCGGTGCCGTGGTCGTTCTCTGTCTCGATGCGGCGTGCGGCCAGCCAGCCGCGGCTGCGCAGGCCGTGCTCGGCGTCCAGCCAGTCGTGCGCCCACGCGGCACGGGCGTCGATCTCGGCCAGGCGCGACGCCAGCTTCGCGGTCGACAGCTGCGCGATCTCGTGGTCGGCCAGCCGGTCGGAGTCGCCGCCGGTGACGGCCACCGCGCGCACGCCGAACGCGCGCCACGCGCGGGCGAGCGCCTCGGGACCCAGCAGCTGCGACGACGGCACCAGCGCGCGCGCCTCGGTCACGTTGGGCGTGGCCAGCGTCGCCAGCGGCAGCAGCTCGTCGCGGTAGGCGGCGCGCAGCGCGTCGTCGGCGAAGGCGGCGCCGGTCGTCGCGCCGAACACGGGGTCGACGACCAGCGGGATCGCGCGCCCGGGGAAGCGCTCGCGCAGGCGATGCACCCATCGGACCACGACGCGCAGATTGTCCAGGCTGCCCAGCAGGCCGGTCTTGATCGCGTCGGGCGGCATGTCGTCGGCCAGCGCGGCGAGCTGGGCGTCCAATACCTCTGGCCGTACCGGCTCGACGTGCGTGACGGCGGTCGAGTGCTGCGCCGTGACGGCCGCGACCGCGCACGCGCCGTGCACGCCGAACGCGTCGAGGGCGCGCGTGTCCGCGTGGAGGCCGGCGCCGCCGCCGGAGTCGGTGCCGGAGATCGTCCATGCCACGGGGCGGCGCGCGGCTTGTTCCGTCGTCGTCATCTCAATCGACCAGGATGGGTTCGTTGCCGCAGGGCGTGCTGGGGATCGCCATGTCCTGCGGCGCGATCAGGCCCGCCTCGTGGCCGAGCCGTCCGCCCGCGATCGCGTGCGCGAAGGCCATCGCCATCTGCGGCGGGTTCACGGCCTGCGCGATCGCGGAGTTCAGCAGCACGGCGTCGTAGCCCAGTTCCATGGCGAACGCCGCGTGCGACGGTGCGCCGAGACCCGCGTCGACGATCAGCGGCACGCCCGGCAGCCGCGCGCGCAGCGTGCGCAGGGCCGCGGGATCGAGCACGCCCTGGGCCGAGCCGATGGGCGCGGCCCAGGGCATCAGCACCTCGCAGCCGGCGTCGACGAGGCGGCGGCAGACGACGAGGTCGTCGGTGCAGTACGGGAACACGTGGAAGCCCTGCAGCACGAGCTCGCGCGCGGCGTCCACCAGCTCGAATGGGTCGGGCTGCAGCGTGTGCTCGTCGCCGACCACCTCGAGCTTGACCCAGGTGGTGCCGAACAGCTCGCGCGCCATCTCGGCCAGCAGCACCGCCTCGCGCGCGGTGCGGCAGCCGGCGGTGTTGGGCAGCAGGCGCGCGCCGGCGGCCGTGCAGGTGGCCCGGATGATCGCGAT
>DASQCX010000512.1:0-2047 GCA_035634455.1 Burkholderiaceae bacterium | reverse complement strand
CTCCAGCACCCGCGGCATGAACCAGCGCGCGGAGGGACGCAGCCGCAGCGTCACCCCGCTGGCGTCGGCGAGCTGGCGGGCGTGGCCCAGCAGGCCGAATCCGGTCACGTCGGTGGCCGCGCGCGCCCCGAACTCGACCGCCGCCGCCGCGGCGCGCTGGTTGAGCGTGGCCATGTGGCGGGTGAGGCGGCGCAGCAGTCCGGCCTCGAGCCCCCCCTGCTTGAGCGCGGTCGACAGGATGCCGGTGCCGAGCGGCTTGGTGAGCAGCAGCCGGTCGCCGCGACGCGCGCCGCTGTTCAGCAGCAGGCGCTTGCGCTGCGCCACCCCGGTGACGCTGTAGCCGAACTTGAGCTCGGGATCGGTGACCGAGTGCCCGCCCAGGATGCTGACGCCGGCCTCGCGCATCTTGTCCTGGCCGCCGCGCAGGATCTCGCGCAGCACCTCGGGGCCGATGTGCTCCTCGGGCACGCACAGCAGCGCCAACGCGGTGAGCGGCGTGCCGCCCATGGCGTACACGTCGGACAGCGCGTTGGCGGCCGCGATCTGGCCGAAGTCGTAGGGGTCGTCGACGACCGGGGTGAAGAAGTCCACGGTCTGGACCAGCGCCTCGCCGCGGCCGAACGCGAACACCCCCGCGTCGTCGAGCGTGGAATGGTCGACGAGCACGCGCCGGTCGCGGCGCGCGGGGGGCAGGCCCTTGAGGGCTTCGAGCAGGTCCGCCGGACCCAGTTTGGACGCTCAACCGGCGCAGGCGACCTGCGCGGTCAGCCGGATCTCGATGCGACGACGTTCGCTCACCGGCGGCTCCGGCGGGATCGGGGCCGGGGCGTCATCGCTCAGAGGTCGCGTCCCACGGCGATCGCGTCGATCTCGACCCGCGCGCCGCGCGGCAGGCCGGCCGCGGCGATCGTGGTGCGCGCCGGCGGGGCGCTGGAGAAGTGCTGCGCGTAGACCTGGTTCATGGCCTGGAAGTCCTCCATGTCGGCCAGGTAGACGGTGGTCTTGACCACGTCGGCCAGCGTGAGCCCGGCGCCCGCCAGCACCGCGGCGACGTTGCGCAGCACCTGGTCGGTCTGCTCCCCCACCCCCTCGCCCGCGATCTTTCCGGTGCGGGGATCGAGCGCGACCTGGCCGGCGGTGAATACCATGCGCGTGCCGCCGTGGAGCCGCACCACCTGGGCCTGCGAATAGGGCCCGACCGGCGCCGGCGCATCCTTCACCTCGACCGGAGTCTTCACGCCCACCTCCCTTCGGCCGTCATTCGACCGTCACGCTCTTGGCCAGGTTGCGAGGCTGGTCGACGTCGCAGTCCCGCAGCACCGCCATATGGTAGGCGAGCAGCTGGAGCGGCACCACCGACAGCATGGGCTGGAGCATCGGCAGGGTGCGCGGCACGTACAGGACGTGGTCGGCGCGGGTCTTGACGTCGTCGTCGCCCTCGGTGGCGATCGCGACGATGCGGCCCTTGCGCGCCCGCACCTCCATCATGTTGTTCATGACCTTCTCGTAGGCGGCGTCGCGGGTGCACACGAACACCACCGGCATGTTCTCGTCGATCAGGGCGATCGGGCCGTGCTTCATCTCGGCCGCCGGATAGCCTTCGGCGTGGATGTACGAGATCTCCTTGAGCTTGAGCGCGCCCTCGAGCGCGACCGGGAAGTTGTAGCCACGCCCCAGGTAGATGAAGTTGTTGTGCTGGACGTACTGCTCGGCGATGCAGCGCACCTTGTCGCTGGTGGCGAGGATCGCCTCGATCTTGCCGGGAACCGCGGTCAGCTCGCGGGCGATCTCGGCCCCGGTCTCGAGCGACATCTCGCGCTGGCGGCCGAAGGCCAGGGTGAGCAGGGACAGCACCGTGACCTGGCTGGTGAACGCCTTGGTCGAGGCCACGCCGATCTCGGGCCCGGCGTGGATGTACACGCCGCCGTCCGACTCGCGCGCGATGGTCGAGCCCACCACGTTGACGATGCCGAGGGCGCGCGCGCCCTTGCGCTGCGCCTCGCGCATCGCCGAGCGCGTATCGATGGTCTCGCCCGACTGGGAGATC
>DASQCX010000511.1:0-1886 GCA_035634455.1 Burkholderiaceae bacterium | reverse complement strand
GGCCGATCGCATCGGCATCCGTCGCACCGTCATGATCGGCGGCTGCATGATCGCGGGCGGCCTGGCGCTGTCCTCGCTCGGCCTCGTTTGGGCGCTCTATATCGGCCACGGCCTGATGATCGGCCTGCTGGGCAATGGCGGCGTCTATCCGCCGCTCCTGGTCTATGTCAGCCGCTGGTTCGAGCGCCGGCGCGGCGCTGCCATCGCCCTCATTTCATCGGGCCAGTATGTGGCGGGCGTGGTGTGGCCGTCGTTCTTTGAGCGCGGTCTGGCGCTGATCGGCTGGCAGACGCTGATGCTCTGCTATGCCGGCGTCGTGCCGGTGCTGCTCCTGCCGGCGACCTTGTTCTTGAGACCGCCGCCGCTCGCCGCCCCGCTGGCGCGGCCGTTGCGCGCCGGCCCGAGCCGGGGCAATCGCATCGCCGGCATGCATCCCAACACGGAGCAGGCGCTGATCTGCGTCGCCGGCTTCTGCTGCTGCATCCCGATGGCGGTGCCGTCGGCGCATATCGTGGCGTTCTGCGGCGACATCGGCATCAAGCCGACGCATGGCGCGGCGATGCTGTCGCTGATGCTGGCCAGCGCCTTCCTCTCGCGCCAGGCGTGGGGTGCGCTGGCCGACCGGATCGGCGGGCTGCGCACCGTGCTGGCCGGGTCGGCCTGCCAGGCGGTGGCGATCGCCTGCTTCCTGCTGACCCAGGACGAGGCCGGCCTGTTCTTCGTCGCCGCCGCCTTCGGCTTCGGCTTCAGCGGCATCATCCCGTCGTACAGCGTGGCGATCCGCGAGCACTTCCCATCGGCCGAAGCGTCGTGGCGCATGCCGCTCACCCTGTTCACGGCGATGAGCGGCATGGCGTTCGGCAGCTGGTTCGCCGGCGCGCTCTACGACCACTTCGGCTACTACGCGCCGGCCTTCGGCATCAGCGTGGTGTTCAACGTCATCAACCTGATGATCGTCGGCTTCCTCGTTATCCGCTTGGGCAAGCTGCGTCGTGTGCCGCTGCAGCCGGCCATGTCATAGTCAGCCAATGATCACCGGTGGATGCGCCTGCGGGGCGCTGCGTTATAGCGCCGACGGCCAGGCCACGCTTCAGGGTTTCTGTCATTGCCGCAGCTGCCAGCGTACCAGCGGTGGCGGCCATGTCGGCTGGCTGTGCTTTCCCGACCAGGCCGTGACGGTCGACGGCGCGACGACGGTCTATACGCGCATCGGCGGCAGCGGCGGGGCGGCGACGCGCTTCTCCTGCCCGACCTGCCACAGCATCGTCTACGGCACCGCCCAGGTGATGCCGGGCCTGATCAACGTCTACGCCGGCTCGCTCGACGATCCGGCTGAGTTCAAGCCCAAGATCGCGATCTTCGTCAGCGAGCGCCCGCCCTGGGACGACGTCTCGCGCGGCCTGCAGTGCTTCGACACGGTGCCGCAGCAGCGCTAGGCGCTACTGCTGCTGCTGTTCCTGCTGGCCCCAGCCCTTCTTCTCGGCGTCGAAGAAGGAGGCGAAGACCTTGCGGATGGTGCTCTCGGCGATGTCACGGGTGATGAACACCACGCGGCTCTTCCTGTCGTCGCCTTCGGGCCAGGCTTCCAGCGTGGCCGGCGGATGGAAGACATGCTGCACGCCATGGATCACCACCGGCTTGTCGGTGTCCTTGACGTTCAGGATGCCCTTCATGCGCAGCAGATCGGGCCCGCGATAGGTCACCAGCGCATCGAACGCCGCCGCCACCGTCGCCCAGCTCATCGGCTCGTCGAAGGTCATGCAGAAGGAACGGATACGGTCGTCGTGGCGGTTGACGTCGTGCGGGTCCTGCTCGCTGCCGGCGCCGTGGTCGTGGTCGTGGCCATGATCGTGCCCATGGTCATGGCCATGGTGGTCGTGGCCGTG
>DASQCX010000510.1:0-13395 GCA_035634455.1 Burkholderiaceae bacterium | reverse complement strand
CTTGTGGCTGCTGGTTCATCGTGCGTCCTCGGGTCGGAGGGTCGAATTCGGAGAGGGCCGTAGCTTACGCTGCCGGACGCGGCGGTTGCCTGCGAATGATCCCTAGCGTTCAGCGATCCAGCGCCTGCTCGTACAGTGCCTCCAGGGCGCGTGCGTAGGCCGGCGTGTCCCACAGCGGCGCCGTCGCGCGCGCCCGCGCGAGGCGCTCGCGCACGCGCGCGAGGCGCGCGGGGTCGCGGGCGAGCGCGATCGCGCGGGACTCGAACGCGGCGACGTCGTCGACCAGCAGTTCGTCGGCGAGAGCCAGCGCATGCAGCAGGCTCGCGCCGACGCGGCCCGGGAAGGTCGTGCCGCGGCACGACAGCACCGGCAGCCCGGCCCACAGCGCGTCGCTGGCGGTGGTGTGCGCGTTGTAGGGCAGCGTGTCGAGGAACAGGTCGGCGCACGCGTGGCGCGCGAGGTGCTCGTCGAGGCGGATGCGCGGCGCGAAGTGCAGGCGGCTCGCGGCGATGCCGTGCGACTGCGCCGCCGCGCGCAGGTTCGCGGTCGCGGCATCGTTGTCCTGCAGCAGCCACAGCACGCCGCCGTCCACCGCGGCCAGGATGCGCATCCACGACGCGAAGGCGGCCGGCGTGATCTTGTAGGTGTTGTTGAAGCACGCGAACACGGTCGCGTCCTCGGGCAGGCCCAGCGACGCGCGCGTCGGCGCCGCGGCGACGGCGCGCTGGCGGTCGTTGGGCTGGTAGCTGTGCGGCAGGCGCAGCACGCGCTCGACGTAGGCACCCTCCTCGCCGCGCGGGATCGTGTCCGCGTCGGCGACGATCACGTCGAGATAGTCCGCGCCCAGCGTGCCGGGGAAGCCGAGCCAGTTCACCTGCACCGGCGCCGGACGGCGCGCGAACACGCCGGTGCGGCCCAGGCCGAACCAGCCGTTGAGGTTGACGAGGACGTCGATGCGCCGCTCGGCGATCGCGCGCGCCGCGGCGTCGTCGGTCAGCGCCGAGATGCTCACGACCTCGTCGAACGCGGCGTTCATGCGCCTGCGCAGCGTGCTGCCGTCGTCCCAGCCGTTGTCGAACGCGACGATCTCGAAGCGGCGCTTGTCGTGCAGCTCGAACAGCTCGGCCGCGAGGATGGAAGTCGCCTGGTTGCGGAACTCGCCGCCGAGGTAGCCGACGCGGATCTTCGCGTTGCCCAGCCGCGCGCCGGGCGCGACGAGCGCCGGCTGTGCGGGGAACTGGTCGGCCGCGAACAGCTCGGCGCAGCGGCGCGCGGCCATGGCATCGGTGGCGATCGCGGCGTACGCGAAGGGCTCGATCACGGCACGCCCGTCGGCGATGCCGCGCTCGACCTCGGCGACCAGCGCATCGAGGCCGCGCCAGTCGCAGGCCATCGTCTGCGCGTAGACCCGCTTGCCGAGTGCATACGGGTACCCCGCATCCAGCGCCTGCGCGCGCTCGAACGCGAGCGCGGCCTCGTCGTAGCGCTTGAGCTCCAGCAGCGCGTTGCCGCGGTTGCAGGCGACGCCGGCCGCGTCGGGCGTGGCGGCGAGCACGGCGTCGAAGTCGGCGATGGCGTCGTCGTCGCGGCGCAGCTCGTGCAGCGCGTTGCCGCGCTGCAGGCGGGCGTCCAGGCGCGCCGCGTCGAGCGCGAGGCAGCGCGTGAACGCCTGCACCGCGTCCTGCGCGCGGCGCAGCGCGAACAGCGCGCTGCCGCGGCCCGCGTGCGCGGCGGCGTGGTCGGCGTCCAGGCGCAGCGCGGCGTCGAAGTCGGCCAGCGCCGCGTCCGGCCGCGCCAGCGCGAGCCGCGCGGTGCCGCGGCCGACGATCGCCTGCAGGTACGCCGGCACCAGCGCGACGGCGCGGTCGTAGGCGGCCAGCGCCTCGTCCTGGCGGCCGAGATCCTGCAGCACGCGGGCGCGGTTGTTGTGCGCCTGGGCGATGTCGGGCCGCGCGGCGAGGACGGCGTCGAAGCTCGCCAGCGCGTCGGCCAGCCGGCCCGCCGCATGCTGCGCGTTGCCGCGGTTGTAGACGGCCTCGACGTAGTCCGGCCGCAGCGCCAGCGCGCGCTCGAACGAGGCCAGCGCCTCGTCGTGCCGGCCCAGCGCGCTGAGCGTGTTGCCGCGGTTGTTCAGCGCCTCGAGCATCGCGGGCTCGAGTTCCAGCGCGCGCTCGAGGCTGCGCAGCGCGTCCTCGTGGCGGCCCAGCAGGTGCAGCGCGTAGCCGAGGTTGCCGTGCGCGCTCGCGTGCGTCGGCGCGATGGCGATGGCCTGCGCGATCAGGTCGGCGCCGGCCTGCGCGTGGCCGGCCTGCAGCGCCAGCATGCCCAGCGCGTGCAGCGCGTCGACGTGACGCGGCGAACGCCGCAGCACCTCGCGGTAGATCGGTTCGGCCTGCGCCAGACGGCCGCCATGGTGCAGCGCCTGCGCCTGCGCCATCAACGCGTCCAGCGACGGGATGGCGCCGAACGACGGCGGGCGCGCGAAGACGCTGGGCGGCGGGGCGGGTTTCTTGGCCATCCCGCATTGTGGCCGGGCGCAGGGTCCGACCGGTCAGCGCGCCTTCAGCGCCGTCGCGAGGTCGCCGATCGCCGCCAGCACGTGTTCGACCATCTGCTGCGCCTTCGCGTCCTTCAGCGCGCCGGCCTCGTCGAAGGCCTCCGCCGCGCGGCCCAGCGCGTACTGCTGCGGCGCGACGATCATCGCGAAGTTGCCCTGCAGGTACTGCCGCATCAGGTTCATCGCGCGCAGGCCGCCCAGCGGGCCGGGCGAGGACGACAGCAGCGCCGCCGGCTTGTCGGTGGTGGCCGCGAGGCCGGCGCCGCCGTCGGCCGTCGCGGGGATGCGCGACATCCAGTCGAACGCGTTGAGCACCAGCGGCGTCGGAAAGCCGTTGTACTCGGGCGTGACCAGCAGCATCGCGTCGTGCGACTTCAGCGCGTCGCGCAGCCGCAGCGCCGTGGCGGGGACGCCCGCGGCGTGCTCGAGGTCGCCGTCGTAGATCGGCAGCGCGAGCGCGCGCAGGTCGAACTCGGTCACCTCGCAGCCGTCGCGGCGCGCGGCGGCCG
The DNA here is from genome assembly GCA_035634455.1 of Burkholderiaceae bacterium. Classification (GTDB taxonomy): domain Bacteria; phylum Pseudomonadota; class Gammaproteobacteria; order Burkholderiales; family Burkholderiaceae_C; genus Scleromatobacter. The sequence goes on along the minus strand of DASQCX010000510.1, from coordinate 10,329 downwards.
CGGCCACGCGGGCCAGGCCGCGGCTGTAGGCGCCGGCGCGCTCGCTGCCGGCGATGATCAACAGTCGGATGGATTTCATGAAGATGCTCCTGGCCGCGTCGGGGTACGCGGCAAGGATATCTTCAGTTCGATTCCTTGATCAGGCGGCCATCGGCCTGCTGGATCGGGCGCGCGTTCATCGGGTACAGGCGCGCGAAGATCGCGAGCTGCTCCGGCGAGATCGGCACCGGCTGCTTGAGCACCATCCACAGCACGCCCTCGCTGCACGGCGGCGTCGTGAGCGAGCCCATGTAGGTGTAGTAGCGCTTGTCCTCGGGCAGCAGCTGCGCGAGGTCGATGCGCGTGCCGGCGCGCACCTCGTCGCCCTTTTCCAGCGGCAGGTTGTTCCACACCGACTGCACGATGGCCTGCGCGCTGCCGCGATCGAGCAGCACCGCCACGACCGCGAGGCGGCCGTCGACGTCCCGGTGCACCAGGTGGGCCACCATGTCGTACTGGCGGCCGTCGACGCGCTCCTCGGACGGGCGATGGAAATGGAACTGCAGCAGCTCGTAGCGCCGGCCGGTGATCGTGATCGAGTTGCCCGGCTCCACGTTGACCTGCACCGTGTGGCCGTTGTCGATCACCGAGAAGCCGCTGGAGCGGTAGTCGAACCTGATCGGCTCGAGGTCGACCGCGATGCCGCCGCGGATGTCGATCGGGCTCTGGCGCTGGCCGGTCGCGCACTTGTCGTACTCGGGACGCAGCCGGCCCCAGGCGTCGGGGCCGCCCGCGCCGTCGTAGTCCCAGTGCGCGGGCAGCAGCGGCTGGCCGGCGTGGGCCGCGATGTCCATGTTGGCGTCGCCCGGCACCGCCGAGGCGGCGGCCGCCGCATGCTTCCTGTGCGCCGCGGCGACCGTGGCCGCGCTCGGGCGCACCGAGGTGATGACGTTCTCGCCGGATTCGCCGCGGTTGGACACCTGCATCCCGTAGCGGCCGTTGGGCGACGGCGTGGCGCCGAGCCGGGCGGCGAGCTTCTCGCGCAGCTGGTCCATGGGGCTGCCGCTGGCGGCGGTCTTCGCGGCCTCGGCCTTGACGGGCCTGGCGTCGGCGGGCTTGTGCCCGTCCGCCTTGGCGTCTTCCTCGTCCTTCTTGGTCGAGGGATGCGACGCGGCGCTGTGCCACTCGGCGCCGCTGGCCGCGGACGCGCGCCGCTCGGCGGAGGTCGTGCCGACCGCCGTCGCCTCCGGCGCGCCGGTGTCGCCGCGCCGCACCTCCATCCGGAAGCCGGGCGAGGTCGGGCCGAGCTGGGCCACGACGATGGCCGCCCCCGGCTCGGCGGCGACCGCGGTGCCCAGGCACAGGGCGGCGATGATGGAAAGCGGGAATCGGGACGGCATGGGGACTCCGCACGGACGGCGTGCCCTTGACAGATCGGCCGGAACGCCCGCGACTTGAGTGCCGTTACCTTTGATTCACGGCGTCAGTCCGCCGCGAGCACGCTCTTGCGCACATAGAACCACGCCACGATGCCGATGCACGACATCAGCAGCGAGGCCAGCGCCAGCAGCAGCGTGGAATGCATCACGAGCGGCGCGATCACGCCGGCCACGAACGCGTTGGCCACGCTGCCGATGCAGGCCTGCAGCGAGGACGCCATGCCGCGCCGCAGCGGCGCCTGGTCCAGCACCAGCAGGGTCACCACCGGCACCATCAGCGCCCAGCCGAACGAGAACACGCCGATCGGCGGGATCGCCCACCAGGCGTGCGCGGTGAACAGCGCATTCAGCCCGAGGTTGAGCACGGCCACGCAGAACATGATCGTGAAGCCGATGCGGATCTGGCGTCCCGGCTTCATGTTGCCGGCCAGCTTGCCCGACAGGAAGGCGCCGCCCATGATGCCGCTGATCGTGAACAGGAACAGGATGAAGAAGTGCGTCGGCTCCAGGTGCAGCAGGTCGCCCAGGAACACCGGCGCCGACAGGATGTACAGGAACATGCCGTTGAACGGCACGCCCGAGGCGAGCGCCAGCGCGAGGAAGCGCGGGCTCGTGAACATCTCCCAGTAGCCCTTGAGCAGGTGCGCGGGATGGAAGGGCTGCACCTGCGTGCGGTGCAGCGTCTCGGGCAGCAGGCGCCAGCTGAGCAGCCACATCAGCACGCCGACGCCGGTGAGGAACACGAACACCGAGTGCCAGCCGAAATGCACCAGCAGCAGGCCGCCGACGACCGGCGCGACGGCGGGCGCGACGCCGAAGTAGATCGTCACCTGCGACATCACGCGCTGCGCCTCGTCGGGCGGGAACATGTCGCGGATGATGGCGCGGCCCACCACCATGCTGGCGCCCGAGCTCATGCCCTGCGCGAGCCGGAAGAACACGAGCTGCCCGACCGATTGCGACAGCGCGCAGCCCAGCGACGACAGCGTGAACACCGCGATGCCCCACAGCACCACCGGCCGCCGCCCGAAGCTGTCGGCCAGCGCGCCGTGGAACAGGTTCATCACGGCGAAGCCCAGCAGGTAGGCCGACAGCGTCTGCTGCATCTGCACCGGCGTCGCGTCGAGCGATTTCGCGATGCCGGCGAAGGCCGGGATGTAGGTGTCGATCGAGAACGCGCCCAGCATGCCCAGGCATGCGAGGAGCGCCGCCAGCGCCGACCGCGGTCGGCGCCAGAGGGTTGCGGCGTCAGGATTCATGGGGGCAAGTCGGCTCGTTGGCGGCCCGCCTCCAGGCGTGCCGCGCGTGTATGTGTGAAGCGGGCCGATAGGCCGGATTCTGTGCGTCGCGCGCTCCCTTGCGGGCGCGCGCGCCGTGACCGCCATTCGTCTGGGCCGGCTGTCGCCAGCACGGCTCGATGCCATCTACCCGCGGACTCCCCGGGCCAGGTCGACGTCCGCCTACTTGATGTTGCTGCACGCAGAGATTGCCCGTTTCACCCGAACTGAATCGGCTCGTCTCTGTTGCTCTGATCCTCGCCTTCGCGCCTTGCGGCACTCGGCGGACAGCCGTTAGCTGCTGCGTTGCCCTGTGCAGTCCGGACCTTCCTCCAGCACCGCCTTTCGGCGCTCGTGCCAGCGGCGGTCTGGCTCGCTTCACGGGCCCATTGTCCCATGCCGCAGGATGGCCCTTCTCAGGGCTGCGACGCCGCGGCGGCGGGACGCTCGGCCGCGATCGGCGCGCCCGTCGCTTGTGTCGGGGCGGCGAAGATCTCCCCCCCGGTATACGAGAAATACATGCGGTGCTGGCTGACCGCGAACAGGACATGGTGCGCCTTGAGGAAGTCGGCGCCCAGCAGCATCTGCTCCTCGTCCGAGAAGTCGTCCTCGTTCAGGGTCCGGTCGTCCTCGATCAGCCCCTTGTGCAACTCGTCGACCGCGATGTGCGCGTGATGCACGACCTCCGCTCCCACCGCCACGCTGTCGAACACCCAGGGCCACTCGCGCGCGGCGTGGCGGCCGAGGCCGACGACGGTGGTCGGCGCCTTCTCCGGGAGCTTCAGGCCCAGCGCGCGGGCGACCGAGACGTCGACCGCCGTCCCGGTCGCACCGGTGTCGATCATCGCCCGCACCGGCCGGCCGTTGACGACCACCTGGCCGTAGAGGTGCTTGTCCGCGCCGCCCTCGCTGCCAGGGGCGGGCGCCTCCAGCGGAAGGAACGGCGCGTCGGGGTCCCACCAGGCAAGCGACACGCCTTCGCAGCCCGACGGTTCGAAGAACGTGATCGCATCCGCGGTCATCTCCATGTCGTGCTGCAGCAGGAAGCTCGCTCCCAGCACCACCTGCGGCGTCGACGGCGCGAGGTCGGAGGCCACCACCACGTTCGCGTCGTCCCACACGAAGCCACCGACGACGAGTTGCTTGACCCGGGCGTCGTAGACCCGAGACTCGCCGCCGACGCCATGCCACAACTGCCCCGTCCAGCGCTGGTGCAGGTGCAGTTCGTCGGCCAGCTTCTCGCTCACGATGATGGCCTCGCCGCCGGTGTCCACCAGGGCCTTGACGGGCGTGCCGTTGAGGCGCGCCTCGACCGTCGGGACCAGGCCCCGCCACGTCAGCGGGATGCTGCCCAGGCGCTTGTACTTGCAGCCGGCATGAGCCGCGGGCAACGCCGCCGCCAGGCCCAGCGCCGCGATGGCAAAGGCGCGCAGGCCGCGCACGCGCCGGCGCGGCCGGGCGATCGTCGAATCAGGCATCGTCTCCCTCCCCGTCGATGCAGCGGCGGCTGTTCGCGCCGCCTCGCTGCCTTGGCGTGGCATGTTAGCCGGTGGCGAGATCCCGGTCGTCGACAAGGCGTGCCGGCCGCAGGTAGTGGTTGTCCCACTCGCCCTCGTCGCGCAGCTCGAAGCCGTGACGCAGGTAGAAGCGGTTGGCGTCGCTGCCGCGCAGCGCGCCCACGCGCACCGGCAGGCGTGACGCGTCCGCGCGCGCGAGGACGTCGGCGAGCACCGCGGTTCCCGCGACGCGGATCGCCACCAGCGCCTCGGCGTCGGCGGCGATCGCGCGCTCGAAGCCGACGCGTGGCATGCTCAGACCTGCTTCCAGGCCAGGGTCTCGCCCGCGCGCAGCGGCTTGAGCACCGCGGCGTCGCCGAACGGCACGCTGGCGGGCAGCTCCCACGATTCGCGCCGGAGCGTGACGCTGCCGGCGTTGCGCGGCAGGCCGTAGAAGTCGGGACCGTTGTGGCTGGCGAAGGCTTCGAGCTTGTCGAGCGCGCCGGCGCCGTCGAAGGCCTCGGCGTAGAGCTCCAGCGCGGACAGAGCCGTGAAGCAGCCGGCGCCGCAGACCGACGCCTCCTTCATGACCGACGCATGCGGCGCGCTGTCGGTGCCGAGGAAGAACTTCGCGCTGCCCGACGTCGCCGCCGCCACCAGCGCCTGGCGATGCGCCTCGCGCTTGAGCACGGGCAGGCAGTAGTAGTGCGGGCGCAGGCCGCCCATGAAGATCGCGTTGCGGTTGTAGAGCAGGTGGTGCGCGGTGATCGTCGCGGCGGTGAACGCGCTGGCCTCGGCGACGTACTGCGCGGCCTCCCGGGTCGTGATGTGCTCGAACACCACCTTCAGCTCGGGCAGGTCGCGCCGCAGCGGCTCGAACACCTGGTCGATGAAGACGGCCTCGCGGTCGAACAGGTCGATGTCGGCGCTGGTGACCTCGCCGTGCACCAGCAGCTTGAGGCCCTCGCGCTGCATCGCCTCCAGCGTCCGGTAGGTCTTGCGCAGGTCGGTGACGCCGGCGTCGGAGTTGGTGGTGGCGCCGGCCGGGTACAGCTTGACGGCGACGACGCCGGCGTCCTTCGCGCGCCTGATCTCGTCGGGCGGCAGGTTGTCGGTCAGGTACAGCGTCATCAGCGGCTCGAACGTGCTGCCCTCGGGCAGCGCGGCCAGGATGCGCTCGCGGTAGGCCACGGCCTGCGCGGTCGTCGTGATCGGCGGGCGCAGGTTGGGCATGATGATCGCGCGGCCGAACTGGCGCGCGGTGTACGGCAGGACGGCGGCCATGGCGGCGCCGTCGCGGATGTGCAGGTGCCAGTCGTCGGGCGTCTGGATCTTGAGTTCGGTGGGCGTCGTCATGCCCGCGATTTTCGCACCGTCCGCGTCCGCGCGCCGGGCACAATCGATGCCTCGCCCGACTGCCGGAGACCGCTTCCGTGACCGCGCCCGCTTTCCGCCTCGCCGACCCCGCGGCCGACCGCGCGGCGCTGCTCGACATCAACATCGAGTACGTCGCCTGGGTCTTCGCCGAGATCGGGAAGATGTCGGGCATGACGGCGCGCGACATCCTCGGCATGGACGTCGCCGACTACGTGCCCACCGTCATCGACAAGGTCTGCGGCGACCCGCCGCCGCGCGGCGCGTTCTACCTCGTCGAGCACGACGGCCGCGTCGTCGCGATGGGCGGGCTGCGCCGCAGCGAGGACGGCATCGCCGAGTTGAAGCGCGTGTACGTGCGCCCCGCGGGCCGCGGCCAGCGCCTGGGCGAGGCCATCACGCGCCGCCTGCTGGCCGACGCGCGCGCCTTCGGCTACCGCACGGTGCGGCTGGACACGCTGCCCTTCATGCACGCCGCCCAGGCCGTCTACGAGTCGCTGGGCTTCGCCGACTGCGCGCCCTACCCGGTCGAGATGCCCGAAGCGTTCCGGGCGCGCATCCGCTACATGGCGCTGGCGCTCTGAAAACGAAAAGGGCCGCAGCGCGGCCCGTTTCGTTCAGTGCTGCAGGATCTTCGAGAGGAAGTCCTTGGCGCGCGGCGAGCGCTCCTCCGGCTTGCCGAAGAAATCGGCGCTGCTGCAGTCCTCGACGATCTTGCCGGCGTCCATGAAGATCACCTTGTTGCTGACGCGCTTGGCGAAGCCCATCTCGTGCGTCACGCACATCATGGTCATGCCTTCGTGCGCGAGCTGCACCATCACGTCCAGCACCTCGCCCACCATCTCGGGGTCGAGCGCGGAGGTGGGCTCGTCGAACAGCATCACGATCGGATCCATCGACAGCGCGCGGGCGATGGCCACGCGCTGCTGCTGGCCGCCGGAGAGCTGGCCGGGGAACTTGTCCTTGTGAGCGGACAGGCCCACGCGATCCAGCATCTTCAGGCCGCGCGTGGTCGCCTCGTCCTTGCCGCGGCCCAGCACCTTGATCTGCGCCAGCGTCAGGTTGTCGGTGATCGACAGGTGCGGAAACAGCTCGAAGTGCTGGAACACCATGCCCACGCGCGAGCGCAGCTTGGGCAGGTTGGTCTTGGGATCGCTGATGGACGTGCCGTCGACGACGACGTCGCCCTGCTGGATCGGCTCCAGCGCGTTGACCGTCTTGATCAGCGTGGACTTGCCAGAGCCGGACGGCCCGCACACCACGACGACGTCGCCCTTGTTGATCGTCGTCGTGCAATCGGTCAGCACCTGGAAGCTGCCGTACCACTTGGAGATGTTCTTGATTTCGATCATGAGGGGGCTCTCAACGGATGATCTGGATCTTCGCCTGCAGGCGACGCACCAGCATCGACAGGCTGAAGGAGATGACGAAGTACAGCACGGCGGCCAGCAGGTACATCTCGGCCGGACGATTGAACAGGTTGCCGACCGTCTGGAAGCCCTTGAGCAGGTCGGACGCGCCGATCGCGTAGACCAGGGACGTGTCCTGGAACAGCACGATGGTCTGCGTCAGCAGCACCGGCAGCATGTTGCGGAAGGCCTGCGGCAGCACGACCAGGCGCATGCACTGGGCGTAGGTCATGCCGACCGCGTAGCCCGCCATCACCTGACCGCGCGAGACCGACTGGATGCCGGCGCGCATGATCTCGGAATAGTAGGCCGCCTCGAACAGCGTGAAGGTGATGACGGCCGACAGCTCGGGCCGGTGGTCGAGGCCGAACTGGCCCGCGATCGCCGCGAAGAACGACGGCTGCATCAGCAGGAAGAACCAGAGGATGACCATCAGAAGCGGTATCGACCGCATCATGTCGACGTAGACCGTCGCGAATCGTCGCAGGACGCCGTTGTTGGACAACCGCATCAGCGCGATGAGCGTGCCCAGCACGACGCCGCCCACGGCCGCCACGAGCGTCAGCGAGACCGAGTACTCCAGGCCGGCGACAATGATCTTCTTGACCGCGGGATCGGCCAGGAAGGTGAAGTCGAGATTGAGGGCCATTTACTTCGCCCCCCCGATCGCGCCCGGCAGGCGCGTGCGCTTCTCGGCGACCGCGGCCAGCCGGTTGATGGCGAAGGCCGACAGGAAGTAGAGAATGGTCACGCCCAGGTACATCGTGCCGTGCATCGAGGTTTCCTCGCCGGCCTGCACCGCGAAGTAGTACATCTCGGTGACGCCGATGGCCGCCGCGACGGACGAGTTCTTGATGATGTTCATCGACTCCGACGTGAGCGTCGGCAGCACCACGCGCAGCGCCACGGGCAGCAGCACGTAGCGGTAGGTCTGGGTCAGTGTGAGGCCCATCGCCAGGCCCGCGTAGCGCTGGCCCTTCGGGATGGTGTTGATGCCGCTCTTGACCTGCTGGCCAATTCGCGCCGAGGTGAACAGGCCCAGCCCTACGATCGCCAGCACGATCGGAGGCACCGCCTTCATCGATGTGAAGATCTCGGGCAACACGGCATACCAGATGAACAGCTGCACCACGACGGGGATGTTGCGGAACAGCTCCGTCCACGCCTCGCCGAACAGCGCCACGGCCTTGTTCGGCAAGGTGCGCATCACGCCGATCACGACGCCGACGAACAGGGCGATGACCAGCGCCGCCAGCGCCACCAGGAGCGTCCAGCCCCAGGAATGCAGCAGCCACTGCAGGTAGGTGAGATCTCCCTTGTCGGCGAAACAGGTCTTGTAGACCGTATCGTCGGATGTGCTCTTGCACATGAGCTCAGCGCTTCGACTCAGCCAGTCGCTCACCCTCTTCTCCTCGTTCCAGGCCGACAAATGGGCCAGCCGTCCGCTCTTCAAGGACAGCGCGCGCAAGGCACGCCGGCTCCATCATGCAACATGCGGGCCCGTTTCCGGGCCCGCATGCGATCATGCTCTCATCCCGTCCGCCGCGCGCGCGTCACGCGCGCGCGGCGGGCGCGATCACTTCTTGGCGGCCTTGGCCAGTTCCTCGGTGGTCATGTTGTTCGGATGCGCCCAGGCCCACTTGGTCGCCTCCGAAGCCGGCAGGCTGACCTTGGTGTTGGTCGGCGGGATCGGCTGCATGAACCACTTGTCGTAGATCTTGGCGATCTCGCCTGACTTCTCGAGGCCGTCGATGGTCTTGTTGACGGCGGCCAGGAAGGCCGGGTCGTCCTTGCGCACCATGATGGCGATCGGCTCGACCGACAGCACTTCGCCGACCATGTGGAAGTCGGCCGGGTTCTTGGCCTTGGAGGCGAGGCCGGCGACGATCTGGCCGTCCATCACGAACGCGTCGGCGCGGCCGGACTCGAGCAGCTGGAAGCTGTCCGCGTGGTCCTTGCCGAAGACTTCCTTGAAGTCGACGCCGGTGGCGCGCTCGTGCTTGCGCAGCAGCTGCACGGAGGTGGTGCCGGTGGTGGTGGCGACGGTCTTGCCGTTCAGGTCGGCGATGCCCTTGATGCCGTTGTTCACCTTGGTCAGGATGCGCACTTCCTCGACGTAGGCGGTGTGCGCGAACGCGACGTCCTTGGCGCGGGCGTCGTTGTTCGTGGTGGAGCCGCACTCGATGTCGACCGTGCCGTTCTGCACCAGCGGGATGCGGTTGGCCGAGGTCACTTCCTGGTATTTGACCTCGATCTTCTTGCCCAGTTGCTTGCCGATGTCGTCGATCGCGCGCTGGCACAGCTCGACGTGGTAGCCCACGTACTTGCCTTCGCCGAGCGTGTACGACAGCGCGCCCGAGGAGCCGCGCACGCCCATGACCACGGCGCCCGTGTCCTTGATCTTCTTGAGCGTGTCGGTGGTCTGCGCTTGCGCCGCGACGGTGGCGGCCAGCAAGGTGGCGACCAAAAGGGACTTCTTCATGTGAGCTCCTGGTTCTTGGAAGGGGAAAGACGGTTTGCGAGACATCGGCTCGTGGCCAATGGGAAAACGGGGACGGCCTTTCGGCAGCCTGAATCAAGTCTAGGAGCTATCAAGATCCCAGACCGTTCGTGAAACCACGTACCGGACGACACCCGCCGGCCACTCGACGGACGTTCAGTTGGCCACGATGTCGGATGGATAGCGCCAGGAATCCCGCAGCAGGTAGTTCATGGGCAGGTTCATCGAGACGTTGCGCGGCGGTATGGGCGACATGAACCAGCGGTCGTAGATCTTCTCGGCCTCGCCGGAGCGGATCAGGCGCCGCATCTCGTCGTCGACGATCTTCTTGAAGGCGGCGTCGTCCTTGCTCAGCATGATGGCCAGCGGCTCGATCGTGATGAACTTGCCGACCACCTTGAACATCGCCGGATTGGGCGACTCGGCGATCAGGCCGTACAGCTGGACGTCGTCCATCGCGAAGCCGTCGGCGGTCTTGTCGGTCAGCATCTTCATCGCCTCGGCGTTGTCCTTCACGGCCCGCACGTCGATGCCCAGCAGCCGGTCCGTGTTGGCCTGGGATATCGACTTCAGGGGCGTGGCGCCGACGGTCGACACCAGCACGTGATGCTCGAACTGCGGCAGCTCGGTGATGGTGCTGTCGGCGCGCACCGCGAAGCGGGCGCCGGTGATGTAGTGCGGGATCGTGAACGCCACTTTCTGGCGGCGCTCGGCGTTGTTCGTGGTCGTGCCGCACTCGAGGTCGGCCTTGTTGCTCGCCACCGCGTCGATGCGGGTCGCCGTCGTCACGAGCAGGTAGTCGATCTCGATCGACTTCATGCCCAGGTGCTTGCGCACGGTCTCGGCGAGGTCCTT
>DASQCX010000509.1:0-7275 GCA_035634455.1 Burkholderiaceae bacterium | reverse complement strand
CACCGGCCCGGAGGCATCGAGTTCCAGCACGTCGCCGGTCTGCACCTGGATCGTCTGGTCCTGGTCGGGGAACACGTCCACGTTGGTGAGCGGATAGCCGTTGAGCTTGGCGACGACGTCGAAGGCCGCGCTCGGCGGCGGGGAGACGTCGATGCCCACCTCGACGCCGCCGCCGCAACCGGTGAGAAGAAGGCCCGCGGTCAGCACGCAGGCCAGGGGGAGGGTGAGGCGTCGCATTTGTCGTTCCTGGCGGTCGAGTGAGCTGTTCAACGCGGCCGCCGCGCCGCAGGATGTCAGGCCTGCCACGAGATTTACCTGTGCTTCACGTAACAGGTCGCGTCGCACGGCCGAGCTGGCGACGTCCCGGCAGCATGCCTCCCGACGCGTCGGCTGCGCGCGGCCCGGCCTAGCGGTTGCGCTTGGCCGCCCGCGCCGCGCGCTCCGCGGCCCGCGCGGCCTCGGCGGCGCGCAGCTTGTCCTTCTTGCTCGGCCGCTTGCCCTTGACGCCGCCGGTGCCGTGCGGCGCCTCGGCCGCGCCCTTTGGCGGCGCGGCTTCCTTCGCCTCGAAGCCGGCGATCGTCTCGCGCGGCACGCGCCGGCCCTGGCGCTTCTCGATCAGGCGGAAGTGCGCCTCGCTCGCGGGCGTCACGAAGCTCACCGCGAGGCCGGACTCGCCCGCGCGGCCGGTGCGGCCGATACGGTGGACGTAGTCGTCGGAGGAACGCGGCAGGTCGTAGTTCACGACCACCGGCAACTGCTCGATGTCGATGCCGCGCGCGGCCAGGTCGGTGGCCACCAGCACCTGCAGGCGCGAGGCCTTGAAGTCGTCCAGCAGCTGGGTGCGCCGGCCCTGGCTCAGGTCGCCGTGGAAGGCCTCGGCCTTGAGCCCGCCGACGTGCAGCTTGGAGGCGACGTGGCTCGCCGCGTACTGCGTCGCGACGAATACCAGCACGCGCTTCCACCCGTGCTCGCGGACCAGCTTGAGCAGCAGCTGGGTACGGGGTGCGGTATCGACGGCGATCGCGCGCTGGTGGATGTGCGCGGTGGCGGACGCCATCGCCTCGGTGGCCGCGGCGCTCTCGTCGGCGGCGCCGGCCAGCGCGATGCGCACGGGGTCGTGCAGCAGCGCGTCGGCGAGCGCGGTGACGGCGCGCGGGAAGGTGGCGGAGAACAGCAGCGTCTGGCGCCGGGCGGGCAGCAGCGCGAGCAGGCGCTGCAGCTCGTCGGCGAAGCCCAGGTCGAGCAGGCGGTCGGCTTCATCGAGCACCAGCGTCTGCACGTCTGCCAGCGAGACGGCGTTGTGGTCGACGAGATCCAGCAGCCGGCCGGGCGTGGCGACGACGATGTCGGCGCCGCCGCGCAGCCGCATCATCTGCGGGTTGATCGACACGCCGCCGTACGCGATCGCGATCCTCAGCGCCGCCGGCAGGTGCTGCGCGTCCTCGCGCAGCGACTCGCCGATCTGCGCCGCCAGCTCGCGCGTGGGCGCGAGCAGCAGCGCGCGCACGGGGCGCTTGCGGCCTTCCGGCGGCACGCCCGCCTCCGCGAGCCGCTGCAACACCGGCCAGCCGAAGGCCTGCGTCTTGCCCGAGCCGGTGCGGGCGGCGCCCTGCACGTCGCGCCCCGCGAGCGCGGGCGGGATCGCGGCGGTCTGGATGGGCGTGGGGCCGAGGTAGCCGCGCTGCTTGGCGGCGGCCAGCAGCGGGGCGCCCAGGCCGAGGGATTCGAAACTCATGTCCGTATTGGACACGAGTCGGCGCCGCGCTTCAGGATTTGTTCGCGCGCCGCTTCTGCCACGCCAGCAGCTCGCCGACGAAGCCCTTGCGGAACGCCACCACGCACAGCACGAAGATGGCGCCGATGATCACCGTCGTCCACGCGCCGGCGCGGTCGGACAGGTAGTTCTGCAGTCCGACCACCACGAACGCGCCGACCACCGGGCCGGCGAAGGTGCCGAGCCCGCCCAGCAGCGTCATCAGGATGACCTCGCCGGACTGCTCCCAGCGCACGTCCTGCAGCGTCGCCAGGTGCAGCACCAGCACCTTGAGCGCGCCGCCCAGGCCGGCGATCGAGGCCGACAGCACGAAGGCCAGCAGCTTGTAGCGGTCGACGTTGTAGCCGAGCGAGATCGCGCGCGGCTCGTTCTCGCGGATGGCCTTGAGCACCTGGCCGTAGGGCGAGTGCACGATGCGCAGCACCAGCAGGAACACGCCCACGAAAATCGCCAGCACGAAGAAGTACAGCGCCAGGTCGCCCTCGAGCGAACACAGGCCGAACAGCTTGCCGCGCTCGATGCCCTGCAGGCCGTTCTCGCCGCCGGTGAACGGCGCCTCGAGGAAGAAGAACGACAGCATGTAGGCCAGCGCCAGCGTCACCATTGCGAAGTAGATGCCCTGGCGGCGGATCGCGATCGCGCCGATGACCAGGCCGGCCGCGGCCGCGGCCAGCACGCCGCCCAGCAGCGCCAGTTCCGGCGTCAGGTGCTGTTGCTGCAGCAGCCAGGCCGTGATGTAGGCGGCGCCGCCGAAGAACGCGGCGTGGCCGAACGACAGCAGGCCGGTGTAGCCCAGCAGCAGGTTGAACGCCATCGCGAAGATCGCGAAGCACAGCGCCTGCGCGATGAAGATGGGGTAGACGCCCAGGAAGGGCGCGACGACGAGGAGCGCCAGCGCGACGATCCATGCGATCCTGCCGGCGCGATCCACGCCTTGGCCGAGCCAGCTCATCACTTCTCCTTCCCGAACAGCCCGGCGGGCCGGATCATCAGCACGATGGCCATGATGAAGAACACGACGACGTTCGACGCCTCGGGATAGAAGACGCGCGTGAGCCCTTCCACCAGCCCCAGCACGAGGCCGGTGACGATGGAGCCGACGATGGACCCCATGCCGCCGATCACGACGACGGCGAACACGACGATGATGAGGTTGCTGCCCATCAGCGGCGTCACCTGGATCACCGGCGCGGCCAGCACGCCGGCCAGGCCGGCCAGCGCGGCGCCGCCGGCGTAGGTCAGCGTGACCATCAGCGGCACGTTGACGCCGAAGGCCTGCACCAGCGCCGGGTTCTCGGTGCCGGCGCGCAACAGCGAGCCGAGCCGCGTGCGCTCGATCAGGAACCAGGTGCCGAAGCAGACGACCAGCGAGGCCGCCACCACGAAGCCGCGGTAGTTCGGCAGGATCATGAAGCCGAGGTTGGTGGCGCCCGAAAGCGCCTCCGGCGTGTCGTAGGACTGGCCGGACGAGCCGTAGTACTGCAGGAACACGCCCTGCGCGATCAGCGACAGGCCGAAGGTCAGCAGCAGCCCGTACAAGGGATCGAGCTTGTAGAGCCGCTTGAGCAGCAGCCGCTCGACGACGACGCCGATCAGCCCCACGACCAGCGGCCCGACGATCAGCGCGACCCAGAAGTTGAACTGGAGCTTGATGCCCAGGTTCAGCACCGTCGAGCCGACCTGCACGTGCGTCAGGTCGATGCCGTCGTAGCCCAGCCAGGCGACGTAGGCGCCCAGCATGTACATCGCGCCGTGCGCGAAGTTGACCACGCCCAGCAGGCCGAAGATGACGGCCAGGCCCAGGCTCAGCATCGCGTAGAACGAGCCGTTGACCAGGCCGAGCATCAGTTGGCCGAACAGGGCCTGGATGGGGACGCCGAATATCTCGGTCATCGCGAGGAACTCCACAAGTCAGGAACAAGCTGCCGGAGCGCCACCGGCTCCGGCGCTGCCGCTCGCCTGCTCCGAGACAGATTCGAGGGAGCGCTGGATCCGGCTTTGCCGGGCCAGTCGCGGAGCGCCCCCTCGGGGGGCAGCGAGCGCTAGCGAGCGTGGGGGCTCAATTTCACTTCCAGGCGGCGCACTTGGTCTCGGCCTTGGTGGTGAAGGCCTGGTCGCCCTTGATCGTCTCGACGACGTTGTAGTAGTCCCAGGGCTCCTTGGACTCCGCCGGCGTCTTGACCTGCATCAGGTACATGTCGTGGATCATCGAGCCGTCGGCGCGGATGTAGCCGTCCTTGGCGAAGACGTCGTTGACCTTGGAGGACTTCATCTTCGCCAGCACCTTGTCGGTGTCGTCCGAGCCGGTGGCCTTGACGGCCTGCAGGTAGTTGTACGCGGCGGAGTAGTCGCCGGCGTGCAGCGAGCCGGGCATCTTCTTCATCACGTCGAAGAACTTGCGGCCCCAGGCGCGCGTCTCGGGCGACTTGTTCCAGTACCAGCTGTCGGTCAGGTACATGCCCTGCGTGGTCTTCAGGCCGAGCGAGTGCACGTCCTGGATGAACATCAGCAGGCCGGCCAGCTTCATCGTCTTGGTGATGCCGAACTCGTTGGCCGCCTTGATCGTGTTGATCGTGTCGCCGCCGGCGTTGGCCAGGCCCAGGATCTGCGCCTTGCTGGCCTGCGCCTGCAGCAGGAAGGACGAGAAGTCGCTCGCCGACAGCGGGTGCTTGACCACGCCCAGCACCTTGCCGCCGTTGGCCTCGACCACGCGGGCCGTGTCGCCCTCCAGCGCGGCGCCGAACGCGTAGTCGGCCTGCAGGAAGTACCAGGTCTTGCCGCCGGCCTTGGTCACGGCGCCGCCGGTGCCCTTGGCGAGCGCGGTGGTGTCGTAGGCCCAGTGGATGGTGGTGGGCGCGCACTGCTCGTTGGTCAGCGCCGAGGTGCCGCCGCCCACCGAGATGATGATCTTGTGCTTCTCGGCCGCGACCTTGGCCATGGCCAGGTTGGTGCCCGAGTTGGTGCCGGCGATCAGCATGTCGACGCCGTTGGTGTCGAACCACTCGCGCGCCTTGGCGGCGGCGACGTCCGGCTTGTTCTGGTGGTCGGCGACGACCAGCTCGATCTTCTTGCCGTTGATGGCGCCGCCCATGTCGGCGATGGCCATCTTGATCGCTTCGACGCCGCCCTGGCCGTCGATGTCGGCGTACACGCCCGACATGTCGGTGATGAAGCCGATGCGGACGACGTCGCCCGAGATCTGGGCCTGCGCGGCCCCGGCGAAGCCGAGCGCGCCCAGGCAGGCGAGGGCCACGCTCTTGAGGGTGGCGGAAAGAG
Organism: Burkholderiaceae bacterium; assembly: GCA_035634455.1. Taxonomy (GTDB): domain Bacteria; phylum Pseudomonadota; class Gammaproteobacteria; order Burkholderiales; family Burkholderiaceae_C; genus Scleromatobacter. The sequence continues at coordinate 2,225 of DASQCX010000509.1, read as the reverse complement.
GCTTGGACATGGATCGGTCTCCTTGATTGCTCGTGGGTCTTGTGGACGTGGGGAAAAGAGCGGCGGGCGTCGCGGGTTCAGACGCCCAGGTATTCGTGCAACTTGTCGATGCGGCCCGGCAGCTCGGCCTGCGTGAACTGCTGGATCACCTGGCCGTGCTCCATCACCAGGAAGCGGTCGGCCAGCGGCGCGGCGAAGCGGAAGTTCTGCTCCACCATCACGATCGTGTAGCCCTGCTTGCGCAGCGCGACCACCATCTCGGCGAGCTTCTGCACGATCACCGGCGCGAGGCCTTCGGAGATCTCGTCGAGCAGCAGCAGCTTGGCGCCGGTGCGCAGGATGCGCGCGACGGCCAGCATCTGCTGCTCGCCGCCCGACAGCCGCGTGCCCTGGCTGGACGCGCGCTCCTGGAGGTTGGGGAACATCGCGTAGATCTGCTCGATCGGCATGCCGCCCTGCGTGAGCACCGGCGGCAGCATCAGGTTCTCCTCGCAGCTGAGGCTGGAGAAGATGCCGCGCTCCTCGGGGCAATAGCCGAGCCCGAGCCGCGCCACCTTGTGCGTGGGCAGGCCGATGGTCTCCTGGCCCTTGACCTTGATCGAGCCCTGGCGCGCGCCGGTCAGGCCCATGATGGCGCGCATCGTCGTGGTGCGGCCGGCGCCGTTGCGGCCCAGCAGCGTGACGACCTCGCCTTCGTCGACGTGCAGGTCGACGCCGTGCAGCACGTGGGACTCGCCGTACCAGGCGTTCAGGCCCTTGATCTCGAGAAACGGGGTTGCCATTCAGTGGGCTCCTGCGAGCTCGGTCTGCGCCGTGCCCATGTAGGCCTCGATCACCTGCGGGTTCCTCGACACCTCGGCGTACGGCCCCTCGGCCAGCAGCGCGCCGCGCTGCAGCACGGTGATGGTGTCGGCGATCGACGAGACGACGCTCATGTTGTGCTCGACCATCAGGATCGTGCGGTCGGCGGAGACCTTCTTGATCAGCTGGCGGATGCGGTCGACGTCCTCCGTGCCCATGCCTTGCGTGGGCTCGTCCAGCAGCATCAGCTTGGGCGACATCGCCAGCGTGGTGGCGATCTCCAGCGCGCGCTTGCGGCCGTAGCTGAGTTCGACGGCCGGCAGCTGCGCGAACGCGGCGAGGTCGACCTCGGCCAGCAGTTCCATCGCGCGGGCGTCGAGCTGGCGCAGGCTGCGCTCGGGCTTCCAGAAGTGGAACGAGGTGGACAGCGTGCGCTGCAGCGCGACGCGCACGTTCTCGAGCACGCTCAGGTGCTGGAACACGGCCGAGATCTGGAACGAGCGGATGACGCCGTGGCGCGCGATGGCGGCGGGCGCCTCGCGGGTGATGTCGATGCCGTCGAAGACGATGCTGCCCGAGGTCGGCTGCAGGAACTTGGTGAGCAGGTTGAAGCAGGTGGTCTTGCCGGCGCCGTTGGGGCCGATCAGCGCGTGGATGTGGCCGCGCTGCACCCGCAGGTTGACCTTGTTGACGGCCACGAAGCCCTTGAATTCCTTGGTCAGATCGCTCGTCTCGAGGATGTAGCTGTTGCTCATCCAACGAGTGTAGGGGCAGCTCCCCAGGCGTGACAGTTCGCAGAAATACGTCCGGGTTAGCCCGGACGAAATCCCCGGTTCCGGCGATGGGCCGTGTCAGCGTATTGAAAGAAAGAGGGGCCGCGCCCGACGGCGCGACCCCTTCGTGACACCGGTGTGAACCACCGGCGCGGCGGTGCCGCCTACAGTCCCAGGTCCGAGATGAAGCGGTTCGTGAAGCCCCAGGTGCCGGCCGAGCCGTAGCTGTTGCAGGTGGCCGAGGCGCTGCCCGGCGCGCAGTCCACGTCGCGGTCGAGCGACCAGAAGTGGATGCCGGCGATGCCGTTGGCCTTGACCCACGTGGACAGCGTGTCGACGTTGGCGATCGTGAACACCTCGTCGGTGGCGTCGTTGCCGCCGATCATCGGCGTGATCTCGATCTGGTTGTACGGCACGCCCCAGTAGTTGTGCAGGTTGACCGCCGAGTTGATCGCCGACTGCGCCATGTCGCACTTGCCGCTGCTGCCCAGCGTGCAGTTGCTGGCGATCGCGCTGCCGTAGTCCATGGCCATCAGGTTGATGTAGTAGCCCGTCAGGCCCTGCGACTTGATCGAGTTCATCACGTTGACGCCGATCTGCCCCAGGCTCTGCGGCGCGTTGCCGCCCAGCGTGGCCAGCGTGAAGCTGAAG
>DASQCX010000508.1:0-2241 GCA_035634455.1 Burkholderiaceae bacterium | reverse complement strand
CGGCCAGCGCGTGCTCAGAGGCATGAAGGGCCGCTCGCAAGCCGCGGCGGCCTGAGCGCCGAACCCGTCAGGCGAGGCCGGCCAGCTGCTTGCGCGCTTGCGGCGTCATCGCGGCCACGATGTCGCGGATGAAGCCGGCCTGCACCGCGAAGGCCTGCCGGGAGTCGCGGTCGATGCTGGAGACGCGGAACAGCAGGCCGTCGACGATCTCGCCGCGCAGCCCGTGGCGGATCTCGGAGACCTTGCGATCCCAGCCGCCCAGGCTCTGCTGGTCGCCGACGACCGTCCAGTAGGTCACCGGCTCGAAGCGCGAATCGCTGAACTGGGTCTCGAGCCGGCGCACGTGGATGGCGCCCTGCGCCGTGTCGACCTGCTCGACGCGGTTGCTCCTCACCCGGAAGCCTTGCGCCGGATAGCAGACCTCGGGATAGTGCAGCTGCACGTCGTCGTCGGCCTGGTCGGCGCCGTACGCGATCGACAGCATGACGCGGTGGCCCTGGCTGTCGACGTAGGTGCGGGCCAGCATCTGGCTGTACAGCTTGTTCAGCAGCGCCTCGGTCTGCGGATCGACGATGCCGCCGGCGCTGCGGTCGTCGACCTGCCAGCCGGCGAAGCTCGACGGCACGATGTCGTCGAGCCTGAACGGGCCGCGCAGCTGCGCCATGCGCCGGGTGGGCACCATGGCCTGGCCGCCTGCCGCGGCCGCGGCCATCAGCAGCGCGGCGACGATCGCGCGTCGGGTGAGCACGGGTTCAGGCATGCCGCAGCCTCGCTCCCTGCGCGCGCGCGGCCAGCCAGCGCAGGCCGCTGTCGGTGGCGATGATGAACATCAGCGCGGTCATGAACAGCACGAGCCCGGCGAAGCCGTGCAGGAAGCCCTGCCCCGCCTCGTCGCCGAAGTGGTAGGTGATCAGTGCCAGCACCATCACGCGGATGACGTTGGCGGCGAACGAGATCGGCACGATCAGGATCGCCAGCGCGACGTTGCGCAGCAGCGAGCCGTGGCGCACGACGTTCAGGTACAGCAGCCCCATCGCCTCGAGCGAGAACAGCGTGTGCAGGCCGGCGCAGGCGTCGGCCACCAGCAGCTGGTACTGGCCGATCTGCAGGATCACGCCGGTGCGCGCGATCGGGTAGCCGGCCGCGAACAGCACCGTCGCCGCCACGCTCGACACCGCCAGCTTCAGAGGCTGCGTGACGGCGTCCACCATCGTCGCCGGCAGCGGCACCAGGAAGATCATGAAGAACAGCGCGAACGCGCCGGCGCGCAGCTGGCGCGGGCCGCGCATCAGCAGCACGAGCCCGGGCAGCAGGAAGATGGCCGACAGCGTCTGCGCGCTGAGGATGCGCTGCGAGCGCCCGAACACGTACAGCAGCAGCGCGAGCGCCACCAGCAGCCAGCCGACGGCCGGCCACGGCGCGCCGGCCGCGCCGTCGTCGATGCGATCCCACGCGCGCCAGATCAGCCAGGCGCAGATCGCCAGCACGATCGGGCCCTGGCTCTGCTCCTCGGTCGACCAGATGTTGAGCGCCAGGTCGTGGATCGTGGGCGCGTACAGGGCGAGCATGCCCAGCACGCAGATCCACCACGGCCACGTGCGCGGCGCGGTCAGCCGGTCGACAGCCGTCATCGCCCGATCACAGCTCGTTCATGATCACGCCGGCGAGCCGCACCTGGCCGGCCTGCAGCGAACTGACCAGCTCCTGCAGGCGCGAGACCTTGTTGGCGTCCTTGCGCGAGACCACCAGCGCCGAGCCGCAGCGCGACGCGATCACCACGCCGTCGCTGCCGAAGCAGCCGGCGGGCGTGTCGACGATGACGTGGTCGAACTTGATCGACACCTCGCGCAGCAGCATGCCGAAGCTGGGCCCCTCGACGAGCTCCAGCGGGTTGGGCGGCTGCACGCCGACCGGGATCACGTACAGGTTCGGGATGCCCGGCACCGACTTGACGACGCCCTTGCCGCCGCGGCCCGACAGCACGCCCGACAGGCCGACGCCGCCCGGCACGCCGAACACCTGGTCCAGGCGCGCGCCGCGCATGTCGGCGTCGATGACCACCACCTTGCCGCCCAGCTGCGCGAGCGCGACGGCCAGGTTGGCGCAGAAGAAGGTCTTGCCGTCGCCCGAGTCGTGGCTGACGACCGCGAGCGGCCGGCGCTGGCCCTTGTCGGCCTGCGTGCGCATCAGGATCTGGCTGCGGATGGCGCGGAACGCCTCGGCCTGGTGGCCGAACGGCTG
>DASQCX010000507.1:0-8841 GCA_035634455.1 Burkholderiaceae bacterium | reverse complement strand
TAGGCCCCCAGCAGCACGCGCAGCGGGCGCCAGGTGGCGAAGGTGGTCAGCGCCAGCGCGATCCAGCCCTTGCCCGACACCATGTCCTCCACCCACAGCGGCGTGTAGATCACCGAGAGGTAGGCCCCGGCCACGCCGCACAGCGCCCCGCCGCACATCGCGGCGAGCAGGCGGATGCGGCGCACCGGGTAGCCGAGCGCCTGCGCGGACTCGGGCGACTCGCCCACGGCGCGCAGCACGAGGCCCGCGCGCGAGCGGTACAGGAACCACGTGAGGCCCAGCGCCAGCAGCACGGCCAGGTAGACCATCGGGTGCTGGCGGAACAGCGCCGGGCCGACGAACGGGAGGTCGCCGAGCACGGGGATCGAGAAATGCGGCCGCGCGGCGAGGTGCTCCTGCACGTAGCCGATGCCCACGAAGGCCGAGAACCCGTTGCCGAACAGGCTCAGCGCGAGGCCCGTCGCGTACTGGTTGGTGTTGAGCCAGATCACCAGCACGCCGAACGCGGCGGCCATCGCCGCGCCGGCCGCCGCGCCCGCGCCGAACGCGAGCCAGTCGCTGCCGGTGTGCACCGCGGTGGCGAAGCCCGCGATCGCGGCGACGAGCATCATGCCCTCGGCGCCGAGGTTGACGACGCCCGAGCGCTCGTTGACCAGCAGGCCCAGGCCGGCGATCGCCAGCACGGTGCCCGCGTTGAGCGTGGCCGCCAGCAGGAGGGCGTAGGTGTCCATCAGGCGTCCTTGCGCGCGGCGGCGTGCTTCGCGTGCGCCGGCTGCCAGCGCACGCGGTAGTGGATCAGCGTGTCGCTGGCCAGCAGCGAGAACAGCAGCACGCCCTGGAACACGCCCGTGATGGACTTGGGCAGCCCCAGGCGCGACTGGGCGTACTCGCCGCCGAGGTAGAACAGGCTCATCAGCAGCGACGAGAACACGATGCCCACCGGATGCAGCCGGCCGACGAAGGCCACGATGATCGCGGCGAAGCCGTAGCCCGCCGGCACGTAGGGCGTGAGCTGTCCGACCGGCCCCGCGACCTCGAACGCGCCGGCCAGGCCCGCCATGCCGCCCGACAGCAGCAGCGTCGTCCACAGCGCGCGCCGCGACGAGAAGCCCGCATAGCGCGCCGCCGCCGCGGCCAGGCCGCCGACCTGCACCTGGAAGCCGGCGAACGCGCGGAACAGGTAGAGCCAGGACGCACCCACGACCAGCAGCGCGACGACGAAGCCGACGTTCACGCGCAGCCCGGCGAACAGGCGCGGGATCTTCGTGGCGTCGGCGAAGGTGACAGTCTGCGGGAAGTTGTAGCCGGCCGGATCCTTCCAGTCGCCGTAGACGAGGTAGTTGAGCAGCTGCGTGGCGACGTAGACCAGCATCAGGCTGACGAGGATCTCGTTGGCGTTGGCGCGGTCGCGCAGCAGCGCCACGAGCGCCGCCCACGCCATGCCGCCGAGGACGCCGGCCAGCAGGAGCGGCACGACGATCCAGCGGCCGGTGTCGGGCGTCGCATGCAGCGCCACCCACGACGCGGCGATCGCCCCCAGCACGAACTGGCCCTCGGCGCCGATGTTCCACACGTTGGCGCGGTAGCAGACCGCCAGCCCCAGCCCGATCAGCAGCAGCGGCGTCGCCTTCACGCACAGCTCGGAGACGGCGTAGCCGCTGCGGAACGGCTCGACGAAGAACATGGCCAGGCCGCGCGCCGGATCCTTGCCCAGCAGCGCGAACAGCGCGACGCCGATCGCCACCGTGGCCGCCAGCGCGAGCAGCGGTGACAGCATCGACAGCGCGCGGCTCGGCGCGGGGCGGGCCTCAAGCCGCAGCATGCGACGCCTCCGCGGTCGCGTGGGCGGGGCCGCCGTCCCACAGGCCGCTCATCCACTGGCCGATCTGCTCGGGGCTGGCCTGCGACGCGGGCACGGCGGGCGAGACGCGGCCGCGCGCGATCACGACGAGGCGGTCGGAGATCTCGAACAGCTCGTCGAGGTCCTCGCTGACCACCAGCACCGCGCAGCCGGCGTCGCGCAACGCGATCAGCGCGCCGCGGATCTGCGCCGCCGCGCCGACGTCCACGCCCCAGGTCGGCTGCGAGACGATCAGCAGCTTCGGGCCGGCGTCGATCTCGCGGCCGACGATGAACTTCTGCAGGTTGCCGCCCGACAGGCTGCGCGCCGGCGCGTCCGGCCCCGCGGCCTTGACGTCGTAGCGCGCGATCAGGTGGCGCGCCAGCGCCGCCGCGCGCCTGACGCGGATCCAGCCGAACGGCCCGACGGCCTCGGTGCGCGTGAGCAGCGTGTTCTGCGCCAGCGACAGCGCCGGCACCGCGCCGCGGCCCAGGCGCTCCTCGGGCACGAAGTGCAGGCCCGCGGCGCGGCGGCGGCGCGGCGAGCGGTCGCCGACGGGCTGGCCGAACAGGCGGATCGCGTCGGGCGGCGCGCGATCGTCCTCGCCGGACAGCGCGGCCATCAGCTCCTGCTGGCCGTTTCCCGAGACGCCCGCCACGCCCAGGATCTCGCCGCGGCGCACCTCGAACGTGACGTCGGCCAGGTCCGCGCCGAACGCGTTCGTGCGCGCCAGCGTGAGCCCGCGCACGGCCAGCGCCTGCTCGCCCGGCGCGGCCTGGCGGTGCTCCAGCGGCGGCGGCTCGGCGCCGATCATGAGGCGCGACAGGCTGGCGTTGCTCTGCCCGCGCGGATCGACCTCGCCCGTCACCCGGCCGCCGCGCATCACGGTGCACTTGTGGCACAGCGCGCGGATCTCGTCGAGCTTGTGGCTGATGTAGAGGATGCTGCAGCCCTCGGCCGCGAGCTGGCGCAGCGTGGCGAACAGCGCCTGCACGGCCTGCGGCGTCAGCACCGAGGTGGGCTCGTCCAGGATCAGCAGGCGCGGCTTGGTGAGCAGCGCGCGCACGATCTCGACGCGCTGGCGCTCGCCCACCGACAGCGTGTGCACGGGCCGCAGCGGGTCGACGTCGAGCCCGTACTCGTGCGCCACCTCGGTGATGCGCTTGGTGACGTCGGCCAGCGACCACGACCGGTCCAGCCCAAGCCAGACGTTCTCCGCGGCGGTGAGCGTGTCGAACAGGCTGAAGTGCTGGAACACCATCGCGATGCCCAGCGCCCGCGCCTCCTGCGGATGGCGGATCTCGACCGCGCGGCCGTCCCACAGCATCTCGCCCGCGTCGGGCCGCACCGCGCCGTAGATGATCTTCATCAGCGTGGACTTGCCCGCGCCGTTCTCGCCGAGGACGGCATGGATCTCGCCCGGCGCGACGCGCAGGCCGACGCGGTCGTTGGCCTTGACGGCGGGGTATTCCTTGCTGATGGCGATCAGTTCGAGACGAAGCATCGTGCGGGTGGCGCTCGCCGGCCGGGGCGGTCCGGGCGGACAGTTTCGCACGCAAGTTGCGCGCCAGGGCTTCAGGCCAGGCGCAGCAGGATCAGTGTCGCCAGGGCCGACGATGCGCCGACAAGGCCGGCGGCCCACGGCGCCAGGCGGCGATCGAGCACCGACCCGATCGCCCACAGCCCCGCCACGAGCGACGCCGCGACGCCCGCGAGCGCCGCGCGGCCCAGATCGTCGGCGCGCCACAGCAGGCCGCCGGTGCAGGCGGTGGACAGCAGGAACAGCACGATCGCCGTCGCGGCGCGCGCGCGACCCACGGGCCGATCGACGGGGATCGGGACCGGCGCGGGCGCCGCCTCCGACGCCGCGCGCCATCCTGGGGCGCGCAGCAGCACGCCCAGCTTGTCGCGCCAGCCGCGCACCCGCATGACGCGCCGCCACAGCTCGACGTAGTTGACGCCGACCGCGTGCAGCGGATCCCAGCCCTCCAGCGGCACCGTCGTGCCGTAGACGCAGGGCTCGGACTCCGGCTCGAAGCTGCCGAACAGCCGATCCCACGCCACCAGGATCGCGCCGTAGTTGCGATCGAGGTAGCGCGCGTTGGTCGCGTGGTGCACGCGGTGGTTCGACGGCGTCGACAGCCAGCGGTCGAGCCAGCCCAGCGAGCCGACGTGCTCGGTGTGGATCCAGAACTGGTAGAACAGCACGACGATGCCCGCCAGCGCGAACAGCGCCGGCGGCACGCCCACCAGCGCCAGCGGCAGGAAGAACGGCCAGCCCGTCAGCGCGTACGCGCTCTCCTGGCGCAGCGCGGTCGACAGGTTGAAGCGCCGGCTCTGGTGGTGCACGACGTGCGCGGCCCAGAACAGCGCGCTCTCGTGCGAGACGCGGTGCAGCCAGTAGTCGCAGAAGTCGTACAGCAGCACGGCGAGCACGGCGCCGGGCCAGTGCTGCCACAGCGCGGCGTGCGGCGTCAGCGTCAGGAACGGATACGCCAGGGCGTACAACCCGACCTGGATCAGCTGCGTGCAGGCCGCCACCACCTGGCTCAGCAGGCCCTGGCTGAGGCTGGCCAGCGTGTCGGCCAGGCCGTAGTTGTTGCGGCCGCGGGCGAGGCCCCAGCCGAACTCGACGGCCATCAGCACGCCGAACACCGGCAGCGCGTAGAGGACGATGTCGTCGGTCACTTGAACCGCCACGCGATCGCGACCAGGGCCGACGCGCGCGCGCGGGCGTCCACGCGCGGGCTCGCGCGCACGGCGCGGGCGAACGGCTCCCATTGCACGTTGGCCAGCGCGACCCAGGTCCGCGCGAACGGCAGCTCGCCCGAGAGCTGCAGCACGGGGGTGGTCGACGCGGCATGGACGTCGTAGAGGTGCGCCTCGTAGCGCGCGCTGCGGCGCGTCACGCCGGCCTGCGGATAGAGCGTCAGCGGGCCCGCCGGCAGCTCCGCCGCGTACGACGCCTCCAGCAGCGTGCCGCCGGAGACGGTGTCGACGAACGCGTCGGCGAACACGCCGCCCCAGGGCGTCTCCTGGAAGGTGCCGAGCCCGACCGGCCGCGGGTTGGTGCGATGCGCGAGGCCCGGCCCGTCGCCGTCGCTGCCCTCGGTGCTGACGCGTCCGACGAGTTCCAGCGCGCCCCAGCCGACGGGCGTCAGCTTGACGCCGAACGTGTCCTCGCGCACGAACAGCCGCCCCAGGTCGCCGTACGCGTACGGCAGCACCCAGGTGCGCGCCGAGGCGCCGGGCGCGGACGCCTGCGTGCGCTGGACGCTGGCGCCGAGGTCGCCGACGAAGTGCGCGCCGTCGTCGGCCCGCGCCGCCGCGGCGGCCAGGCAGGCCGCGAGGACGACGCCGCCGGCCCGCATCACGCGCGGCTGAACACGAGCGACGCGTTGGTGCCGCCGAACGCGAACGAGTTGCTGATCGCGTGGCGCAGGTCGGGCGCGCGCTGCGCCTCGCCCAGCACGTGCGCCAGGCCGGCGCAGCGGGCGTCGACGGCGGACACGCCCAGCGTGGCGGGCACGACGCCGGCCTGCAGCGCCAGCACCGTCAGCGCGGCCTCCAGCGCGCCGCCGGCGCCCAGCAGGTGGCCGTGCGCGGCCTTGGTCGAGCTGACGCGCAGCGTCGCCGCGTCGTCGCCCCAGACCTCGCGCAGCGCCTCGCATTCGACCGGGTCGCCGGCCACCGTGGCGGTGCCGTGCGCGTTGCAGTAGCCGATGTCGGACGGCCGCAGCCCGCAGGCCTGCAGCGCGGCCTTCAGCGTGGATACCTGGCCCCGTACCTGCGGATTGGTCAGGTGCAGCGCGTCGCAGCGCAGCGCCGAGCCGGTGAACCAGGCGCGCGGCGCGGCGGGCAGGTCGGCCTCGCGGCGCAGCACGAAGAACGCCGCGCCTTCGCCCAGCACCAGGCCGGCACGGTCGGCGGCGAACGGGCGGCAGCTGCGCGCGACGTCGGCCGCGTCGGGCGGCGCCAGCGTGCGCAGCGCCTGCCAGGCCGCGACGGTGCCGCGCGCGAGCGGCGCCTCGACGCCGCCGCAGATGGCGATGTCGACCTCGCCGCGGCGCAGCGCGTACGCGGCCTCGGCCATCGCCGCGGCGCCCGAGGCGCAGGCGACGGCGTAGGTCAGCACGGGGCCGCGGATGTCGGCATGGATCGCCACGACCGCGGACGCGCCGTTGACCATGCCCGCTGGCACCGTGAGCGGCGGCAGGCGGCCACCGCCGTACAGCGCGGCGAAGCCGGCGTCCATCGTGGCCGCGCCGCCCATGCCGGTGCCCAGGTACAGGCCGACGCGCTCGGGATCCGGCCACGCGTCGATGCGCGCGTCGGCCAGCGCCTTGCGCACGGTGACCAGCGCCATCTGGCTGACGCGCTCGGTGCCGACCTGCTGCAGCCGCGTCAGCGCCTGCGAGACGTCGCTGGTCACCTGCGCGGCGGCGATGTCGGGCAGGCCGTCGAAGGCCACGCGCCCGACCGCACCTTGGCCGGCGACCAGGCGCTCCCAGTTGGCCTCGGGCGTGTCGCCCAGCGGGCTCGTGATGCCGAGGCCGGCGATGCCGATGCGCGTTGGCGCGGACATGTTCAGGCCTTCGCGGGGAGCCCGTCGATCAGCGTGGCGAGCTGGCGCAGCGTCGTCACGGTGGTGGCGGCCTCGTCGGGCACGGTGACGTGGAACGCGTCGTCGATCTCGAACATCAGCTCGGCCACGGTCAGCGAGTCGAGGTTGTAGGTGGCGAACGGCGCGTCGGGGTCGATGTCGGCCAGTTCGACGCCGAACTTGTCGTGGATCAGGTGGGTGAGGCGGTCCAGGGTGCTCATGATGCGGGCGCCGCTTCCACGACGTCGAAGGCGGTGGAGATGTCGTGCGCGAACGGCACGCTGTCGAGGGGGCAGGCGTCGAGCCCCTGCAGGAAGTCGCTGAGGCGGTCGGCGACCAGGTGGCGGTCGTTGTCGGCCGTGACCATGTGGTAGCTGTTCTCCAGCACGTGCAGGCTCAGCAGGCCGGTGGGCACGCGCGCGAGCGCCTCGCGCACGCTGGCGAGGCGGCAGATCTCGTCGTCGCGCGCATGCTGGACCTGCACCGGATACGCGACCTCGGGCAGCAGCGTGCGCACGTGCGCCGACAGCCGCTCGCTCTCGCGCACCACGCGCAGCGCCACGCTGGCGGGGCCGGCCAGCGAGGTCTCGCCGGCCGCGAGCTGCTGGCGGATCAGCGCGCGCATGCGCTCGTTGCGCAGGCCGTAGGGCTCGCGCTCGCGCATCGAGAAGAAGCGTGTGATGCCCGTGGCGTACGCGATAGTCCGCAGCGCGTACCACCAGGGCAGCGCCCAGCCGTCGTAGGCGAACAGCGGCGACAGCAGCGCGATGCCGCGCAGCGCGGGCCGCGCGCGGCCGGCGGCCACGGCCAGCGCGAGCATCGCGCCGGTGCACAGGCCGCCCAGCACGTAGGGCTCGGGCGACTCGCGCTCGAACTCGTCCAGCCAGCGGCCGGCGGCCGCGACCCAGTCCCGCCAGGTCACGCCGTCGACGAGCGTGCCCGCGCTGTAGCCCGGCAGTTCGGGCGCGACCAGGCGCACGCCGTGGCGCCGCAGCGGGTGCGTCAGGAAGCCGAATTCCTTGGGGCTGCTGGCCAGGCCATGGAAGAGAACGAGACGGCTGGTGCGGCCAGCCCAGGCGGGATCGGAGGACTTCATCGTCGACATCGGGAACGGGAGTACTGCCACGCGTTCGACGATGGGACTCGCCTGGAATGTGACAGTTCAATTGTCGGTCGCCACCCTGATTGGCGTGTTCAGCCAACGGCAAGGCTCGTGCAAGATTGGATGTTGCACGCGCTTCCTGTCGATGGCCTGTCGTCCTAACTCTTTGATGCATCGGACAACGACCGTCAGCTTCGGGCAAGCAGGCACGGTCGGCTTGCGCCGCCGCGAGGGCGTTGAGTCGGCGAGGACTGCGGACGAACCGCATCCCGCTCCCACAGACGACAAATCGAGGAAGACACATGAAGACGACCGTTCGCGCCGCCGCGTTGGCCCTGCCCCTGCTGGTGTCCACGCTGGCCATGGCGCAGCTGCCGGGCCGCCATCCGCACTACATCCACGCGCTGTCCGACCTGCGCGCCGCGCAATGGCAGATCGACCACCGCCGCCCCGAGGACGGCGAGATCCGCGAAGACGAGCTGGTCGCCTCCGACGAGGTGGCCGCGGCGATCCATTCGGCCGCCGGCGCGGCGTCGGCCGACGGCAAGGACCTCGGCTGGAACCCGCCGCCCGACGCGCCGCTGGCCTACGACGGCCGCCTGCACGCCGCCATCGACCTGCTGCGCGCCGCCCACGCGGACCTGGCGATGCCCGAGGACGATCCGATGGCACGCAACCAGCAGAAGCTCGCGATCCTGCGCGTGGACGCCGCGCTGCACGCGGCCGAACGCGCCGTCGGCGCCGTCCGCCGGCTCGACGACAGCCGCGAGTGAACGCTGGCCGGCCGCGTTAAAGCCCGCGGTCCGGAGCGCCGATAAGGATTGGAACGGCAAGCTCGCGATCGCGTGAGAACGCGGTCCGCGAGCCTGCTTTTCCAACGCTTGCGGAAGGCTCCGATGAGTCAGGCCAAACCACGCCAGTACCTGGGCGCGCTGAGCGCCGCCGTGTCCGCCGCCAAGGCGGTCCACAAGTCCCGCGCCGCGGCGTACCACGTGCTCCCGGACGGCATCAGCTGCAGGATGGACTGGGCCGGCTGGGGCGACCCCTGGTATCACGCCAGCCCGCGCCAGCAGGCGCTGCTGGACGTGCTGCAGGATCTCCTGGACGGCGGCGAGACCGAGCTGCCCATGATCGCGCTCAAGACCGCGCTGCGCCTGGAGGTGCGCGAGTCCGAGATCCTGCGCAGCCGCGCCAACGCCGGCGCCGACGGCGAGTCGGGCTACTTCTTCGACGACGTGCTGCACGCGCTGTACCTGCTCGATGCGCAGGAGACCGAGCGGGTCTTCTACGGCCTGA
>DASQCX010000506.1:0-14207 GCA_035634455.1 Burkholderiaceae bacterium | reverse complement strand
CGACGACCTGGCGACGAAGCCCTGGGCGCCGAGCACCGCAGCGCAGTCGCGCGAAGGCCGCAGGCCGCAGCCGACCGCGGACGCATGAGCGCAACAGGAACCCCCACCCGCCCCGCGACGCGAGGTCTCCGAGCGCCAGCCACTCGCCACGCGCTTCGCCGCCAACGGCGAAGCGCTCAGCGCCGCAGGCACGCGCGGCCGGCGCTGCGCTTCAGCATCAACCCGTCTTCCCCGGAGATCATCGGCGACGACCCTTCTTTTTCATGCGGCGCGTTGCGCGAAGTCACTCGGATCAAGCCGGCAACGCGTCCAGCAGCCGCCCCGCCTCGATGTGCAGCTGGCGGTCGCAGCGCGCGGCGATCGCCGTGTCGTGCGTCACCAGCACCAGCGTCGTGCCGACCTCGCGGTTGAGATCGAACATCAGCTGCATGACCGTCTCGCCGGTGGCGAAGTCGAGGCTGCCGGTGGGCTCGTCGGCCAGCAGCACCTGCGGGCGCACGACGAAGGCGCGCGCCAGCGCGACGCGCTGCTGCTCGCCGCCGGACAGCACGCGCGGGTAGTGCCCCAGCCGCTCGGCCAGGCCCACGCGGGCCAGCATCTCGGTCGCGCGCGAGCGCGCGTCACGCGCGCCCGCGAGCTCCAGCGGCAGCATCACGTTCTCGAGCGCGGTGCGATGCGCCAGCAGCTGGAAGCTCTGGAACACGAAGCCGACGCGCTCGGCGCGCACGGCGGCGCGGGCGTCCTCGTCGAGCGCGAACAGGTCGCTGCCGGCCAGCAGCACCTTGCCGGTGGTGGGAACGTCCAGGCCGGCGAGCAGTCCGAGCAGCGTGCTCTTGCCCGAGCCGGAGGCGCCGACGATGGCGGCCGACTCGCGGGCGTTCAGGGTGAACGAGATGTCATGGAGAATCGTCAGGGTTCCGGTGGCGTCGCTCACCTGGCGGGTGAGGCGATCGACGACGATGATGGGTTCCGACATGCATCCACTTTTCGAGGCGCGGCCTTCGCGCCGCAGATTCCTGCACTTTAGCGTGAGCTTCGCCGCGGCGCTGGCCGTGGGCGTTGTCGCGGTCGACGCGGGCGCGGCGACGCCGGCGTCGGGGGCGACCGGCAACGGCCACGAGATCGTCGTCGTCGGCGACAGCATCTCCGCCGAGTACGGCCTCGCGCGCGGCACGGGCTGGGTCGCGCTGCTGGGCCAGCGGCTGGCCGCAGAGAAGTCGCCGTGGACGGTGTCCAACGCCAGCATCAGCGGCGACACCACCGCGGGCGGCCTCGCGCGCCTGCCCACCGTGCTGAAGCAGCGTCATCCCAGGGTGGTGGTCATCGAGCTGGGCGGCAACGACGCGCTGCGCGGCCTGCCGATGAGCGACACGCGCAAGAACCTCGACGCGATGGCCGCGCTGGCGATGGCGTCCGGCGCGCGCGTGCTGATCGCCGGCATGATGGTGCCGCCCAACTTCGGCCGCAAGTACCAGGCGGAGTTCGCGCAGATGTACGCCGACGTCGCCGCCGCGCGCCACGCCGCGCTGGTGCCCTTCATCTTCGCCGGCATCGCCGATCGCCCCGACGCGGACGACTGGTTCCAGGCCGACCGGATCCACCCGGTCGCGAAGGCGCATCCGATCATCCTGGACAACGTGTGGCCGCGGCTGAAGCCGCTGCTCAAGTCCTGAGCGTCAGCGCACGGCCTTCACCGGCGCCAGCGTCACCTGCACCGTCGGCGCATCGGCCGACAGCGCGCCGCGGCCGGACGGCGGCCCCGGCGGCGGCACCGGAACGGCCGCGGCCAGCATCTTCTCGAACGCCGGCTTGCGCTGCTCCGCGCCGCGCGGCCCCGGCATCTGCGACACCGGCACCCCCGGCCCCAGCGAGCCCGCGTCCACCACCGTCACCGCGCCCGGCAGCGCGCGGTTCGCATAGGCGGCCGCGCCAGTCGGCACGAGGCGCGCACGGCCGTTGATCGCGACCGCGCGGCGGCCGGCCGGCGCGACGCTGGCGTCGGTGATCGCGTTCCAGTACTTGGCCGACACCGCGTAGCCCGGGAACACCGGCTCGTCGGGCGCGAGCGCCACCCAGCCGATCGCCGGGGCGCCGGCCACGCTCAGCGCGGTGCCGCCGATCCAGCCGACCAGCGCCGGCGCGAACACCGGGCGCGCGGCGCCCCACTGCCCCGGCGTCCACGCCCAGCGGCCCTTGACCTGCAGCCAGCGGCCGTAGTGGAACGGCGCGAAGCCCCAGGGCTGGTCGTCGACCCAGGTCCAGCCCCAGGGCCGCTTCCACGTCCACGCGCCCTGCTGGTAAGGCTGCCAGCCCGCGGGCAACCTGGCCGGCGTCCACGCGCGCGCGCCGCCGGGCAGCACGCTCCAGGCGCCGAAGCGCGCGAGCTCGGCCGCGCCCGTCATCTCGGGCGACACCTGCGCCGCGGCGTCGGCGGCGGACAGCGCGTCGTCCCGCTTGTCCTGCGCCAGCACCGCGTCGCCGAACGCATCCTTCACGGCCGCGACCATGCGGTAGTGGGTGGCGTTGCGCCCGTCGCGCCACACCTCCGCGCGCTGCGGCGCCTTCAGCGGCAGCGAGCTGTCGGGCGCCTCGAGCAGCAGGTCGCCGCTCCAGGCCTGCGCGGCCAGCACCTGGCGCGGCGCGCGGTCGAAGCGGTACTGGCCCGGGTGGTGCGGCACCCAGGCGCCCTCGTCCGTCTCGATGAACAGTTCGCCGGGGATGTCGTCGGAGCGCACGCGCACCGCCAGCTGGCCGTGGTCGAAGCGCAGGCGGATCTTCTGGTCGTCGAGCTGCGTGACGACGAGGTCGGAGTCGGCGCCCAGGCGCACGACGGTCGAGCCGAACTGCAGCGTCGCGCGACCGGTCCCGTCGGTGGTGATGCGGTCGCCGGTGGATAGCGGCTGGTTGCGCACGACGTCCTTCCAGCCGCCGTCGGCGTCGAGGGTGCGGACGTCGCCCGCGATCTCCGCGACGCGGCCGACGCGGCCCGGCGGGTCGTCCTGCGCCAGCGCGGCCACGCTCGCGAGGCAGGCGGCCGCGAGCGCGCCGGCGAAGGCCGCGCGGCGCCAGTCGGACGGGCGGGCGACGGCGTGAACGTGCGGATGCGAGCTGTCCATGATTCCTCAACGCGCCAGCGGCCGGGCCGGTCGACCGGCGTCGTCACCGCGGAGCATTCGACATGCGCCCCCGGCCGCGGAGCTGTCCGATGTCAATCGTCGGCGTTCGGATCCATGTCCGGGAACAGGACGCTGGTGTAGCCGAACTGCGTCAGGTCGCGCATGCGGGTCGGGTACAGCCGGCCGATCAGGTGGTCGCACTCGTGCTGCACGACGCGGGCGTGGAAGCCGTCGGCCTCGCGGGCTATCGGATGGCCGCGTTCGTCGAAGCCCGTGTAGCGGATGCGCTCCCAGCGCGGCACCAGGCCGCGCAGGCCGGGCACCGACAGGCAGCCCTCCCAGCCGTCGACTTCCTCATCGCCGAGCGGCGTGATGACCGGGTTGATCAACACCGTCCTGGGCACCGGCGGCGCGTCGGGATAGCGCGGATTGTCGTCGTAGCCGTAGATCACCAGCTGCAGGTCGACGCCGATCTGCGGCGCGGCCAGGCCGGCGCCGTTGGCGTGCTTCATCGTCTCGAACATGTCGGCGACGAGCTCGCGCATCGCGGGGGTGTCGAACTGCTCGACGGGTTTGGCGACGCGCAGCAGGCGCGGGTCGCCCATCTTGAGGATTTCGCGAACGGTCATGGCACGAAGGACTGGAAGGCGTTGGTCGACACGATTATGCAAAACGCGGCGCCGGCCGCGCAGGCTTCAGGGCAGCAGCACGATCTTGCCGATCGCCTGCCGCCCCTCGAGCTCGCGGTGCGCGGCCGCGCCGTCGCGCAACGGGTGCGTCCGCGACACGCGCACCTTCACCACGCCCGACGCGATCCACCCGAACAGCTCGGCGGCCCGCGCGCGGCGCTCCTGCGCGGTCGTCAGCACGTTCCACAGGTCGCCGCCGACCAGCGTCAGCGAGCGATCCATCAACAGCCGCGGATCGACCGGCGCCGGGTCGCCGGCGGCCATGCCGTAGAAGACGACGGTGCCGCCGATGCGCGCCGCGTCCAGGCTGTCGCGCAGCGTCGAGCCGACCGAGTCGTACACCACGTCCGCGCCGCGACCGCCGGTGGCGGCCTTCACGGCCTGCACCCAGCCGTCGGTACCGATCACCTGCTCGGCGCCGGCTGCGCGCGCGGCCTTCCGCTTGTCCTCGGTCGACGCGATGCCCACGACGTGCGCGCCGAGATGCCGCAGGATCTGGATCAGCAGCAGGCCCACGCCGCCCGCGGCCGCGTGCACGACGGCCCGGTCGCCGGGGCGCACGGCGTGGCTGTCGCGGCACAGGTACTGCGCGGTCAGGCCCTGCAGCAGGCTGGCGGCGGCGGTCTCGAACGAGATGTCGTCCGGCAGCGGGATCAGGCGGTCGACGTCCACCGCGCACAGCTCGGCGTTCGAGAACGGACTGTCGACGAAGCCCACGCGCTGGCCCGCCCGCAGCCCGGAGCCGGCCGGCGCCGACACCACCTCGCCCGCGCCTTCGTAGCCGAGGATCCACGGCGGCGTCCCCGCCAGGTGGTAGTTGCCCTTGCGGCGGTAGACGTCCGCGAAATTGAGGCCGATCGCGCGCATGCGCACCAGCGCCTGCGCGGGGCCGGGCACGGGGTCGGGCACCGTCTCGTGGCGGAGGACGTCGGCAGCGCCGAATTCGTGGAAGACAAGCGCGTGCACGGATCACCTCGTTCGAAGGCCTGGACCGACGATTGTCCCCTGGCGGCCAGCCGCGACCGGAGGGGCCGCGGCGACGTCACTGCGGGCGGCGCGGATACTCGCGGCGGCGCGTCAGCCCCAGACCCAGCGCGCGAAGTCGGCCGCCGGCTGGGGCCGGGCGTACAGGAATCCCTGCGCGAAGTCGCAGTTCGAGTTCGCGAGGAAATCGCGCTGCCCGGCCGTCTCGACGCCCTCCGCGATGACCTGGAGCGACAGCTTGTGCGCCATCACGATGATGGCTTCGCACAGCGCGCGGTTGTCAGCGTCCTCGCCGAGGTTGTGCACGAAGGCGCGATCGATCTTGAGGTAGTCGATGTCGAAGCGCTTGAGGTAGGCCAGCGAGGAATAGCCGGTGCCGAAGTCGTCGATGGCGACCTGGATGCCGGCGTCGCGCAGGGCCAGCAGGCTGTTGATCACGCGCCGTTCGGCGTGGAGCAGCGTGCCCTCGGTGATCTCGAGCACGATCTGGCGACCGTCGAAGCCGCGCTCGCGCAGGTGGTCCAGCCAGGATCCCAGCAGCTTGTCGCTGTGGCGCAGCAGGAAGGGCGACAGGTTGATGCTGATCTGGAGCGCCTCGTGCTGCTGGCTCCACTGCCGGGTCTGTTCCACCGCCTGCCGGAACACCCAGTCGCTGATGGCCACGATCAGGCCGGTCTCCTCGGCCAGCGGGATGAACTCGGTCGGCGAGATCAGGCCGTGCACGGGATGGTTCCAGCGCAGCAGCGCCTCGGCCTTGCGCACCGCGCCGGTGGCCAGGTCGACGATGGGTTGGTAGTGGATCTCGAACTGCTGCTGCTCCAGCGCCAGCCGCAGGTCGCCGCCGAGCCGCGAGCGTCGCAGCGCGGACTCCTGCAGGTCGGACGTGAAGTGGTTGAAGCGATTGCGGCCGGCGGTCTTGGCGCCGTACATGGCCTGGTCGGCGTACTTGAGCAGCACGCCCAGGTCGCGCGCGTCGTCGGGAAAGCGCGTGATGCCGATGCTGGCCGACACGTAGGCGCGCTCGCCGCCGACCAGGTAGGCTTCCGACAGATGGTCGATGAGCGTCTGCGCGATGCGGTCGACCGCCTCCGGCGACTCGATGCTCGAGAGGATGACGGCGAACTCGTCGCCGCCCAGGCGCGCCACGGTGTCGGTGTCGCGCACGCAGCCGACCACGCGGCGCGCGGCCTCGCGCAGCAGCTGGTCGCCATGCTCGTGGCCGAGCGTGTCGTTGACCTCCTTGAAGTGGTCGAGGTCGATCAGCATCAGCACCATGGCCTGCCCCGAGCGCTGCGCCGCCTTGGCGGCCATGTCGAGCCGGTCGTTGAACATGCGCCGGTTGGGCAGCTCGGTCAGCGAGTCGAAGTTGGCCTGGCGCCAGATCGCCGCCTCGTAGGCCAGCCGCTCGGAGATGTCGCGCCCGATGCCCAGCACCGACACCACCCGTCCGGCCGCATCGGTCTCCGGCGTCAGCGTGACGTGGCTGCAATGCGTCCGCCCCTGCTCGCCCTCCCAGCGGCGCTCGAACTGCAGGCTGCGCCCGCTGGCCAGCACCTCGCGGATGCGCGCTTCGTAGAGTTCCGCATTGGGATCGAACGAGCGGCCGTCCCCGGGATCGTCGGTGGGACGCAAGCCCACCATGTCCTCGGCGCGGCGGCCGGCCACGCGCGCCATGGCCGGGTTGACATAGGTGCGCCGGCACGCCGCGTCGTAGCGCACGATCTGGTCCGGCGAGTTCTCGATCAGCGTGCGCGACTCCTGCTCCCGCAGCGACAGGGCCGCCGTCCGCTCGGTCACGACCCGCTCGAGCGAGGTGTTCATGCCATGGATCTGCTGGATCTTCTGCTGCACGGCGGCGTTCATGGCCAGGAAGCTGCGCGCCAGGTCGCCGAGTTCGCCGCCCCGCACCGCCGTGTCGTCGCCCAGGCGGCTCAGCTCCTCGTCCGACGGCGGCACGCCCCCCGCGGCGGCCACGTGGCGGAAGATGCGGCTGAGCCGGCTCACCGGCCGCGAGATCGAGTTGGCGAGAACCCAGGCCACGGGCACGACCAGCGCCAGGCAGGCCAGCGCGATCAGGGCGAGCACCTGGTTGGCCTGGCGGATGGACGATTCGACGTGGGCCTTGGACTGCAACACGGCGATGCTGCCGATCTCGTGCTGGCCGGTGGCCAGCGCGACATGGCCTTCGTAGTAGGCCTTGCCGCCGACGACCAGATCGCTGATCGGCACGCCCCCGGCCAGCGGCGCGCTCGTCGCCGCCTGGCTCCCCTTCGCCGCGCCGGCGTGCACGTAGGCGGCCAGCGTGCCGCTGCTGAGCTCGGACGCCACGAAGACGTTGACCTCGGTGTCGGTCAGGCGCGCCATCTGGCCGACGAAGTCGGGCCCGAGTTCCTGCACCAGCCGGACGACGCCGACCCGCTTGAGGCTGGTCGCGTCGCCGCCATCGGGCCCGTGGTCGAGCACGGGCATGAGCGTCTCGATGGCCGGCTTGCCGTCGCTGACCACGTAGCGCGCCATGCCGGCGGGCGGCAGCGGACCGGCCAGGACGGCGGGCATGCCCGACAGGCTCGCGAGCTGGCGCAGCGCCCCGGATTCGAGCTCCTGGTCCTGGCCCAGCACGGCCAGATGGAATTGCGTCGCTGGCTTCGACGTCACGAAACCGGCCTGCTGCTTGCCGTCTCCCGCCTGCTGGGAGAAGGCCATCAGGCGCCCGGTCGAGTCGTAGAGCGCGATCTTGCTGCTGTTGGCCGTGCGTCCGATGCTGCGCGCCTCGCGCACGAGCTGCAGGTAGGTCGACAGCAGGGTCTCGCGATCGAGGTCGGAATCCGCGTACTGCGACAGGTACCAGAGGGTCGACGGCAGCCTGCCTTGGGTGGCCAGCTGGTCGGCGGCCGCCAGCTGCTGGGCCTGGCGCCGGGCCAATTCGTCGCTGATGACCGTCAGCGCCTTGTGCAGCGCGACGCTCGACTGGTCGAGATGCTGCTGGCGGATGACCCAGGACACGGCCGACATGGAGCCCACGGCGGTCAGCAGGCCGATCCCGATGGTCGTCAGAAGGAGCCTGTCCCTGATCTTGTGGAAGAACATCGGTCGGAGTGCGAGCAGGGCGAGCGCGGCAGCCCTAGTCGGCCCGGGCGCGGCGCGGATCGTAGGACAGCACCGGCGCGAAGCCTTCCGGCGCGATCGACGTGTCGAAGGGATAGTTCGCGGCGTTGGTTTGATCGACCATGCCGAGGCGGATCAGCACGGCGTAAGGCGGCGCGGCGTCGCGATGCTCGAGCACGTCGACCACCGCGTCGGTGACCACGCGGGCCTGGCTGACCCCCTTGGTGTCGGCCGCCGCGGCGATCGTGCCTTCGCGGATCATGCGGGCGATCTCGCGCGTCAGGTCGTAGGCCACGATCCGGATCTGGCCGGCGAGCCCGGCCTGCTGCAGCGGCAGCCGCGCGGCCGGCGCGCAACCCGTGCAGCCGATCAGGTAGTCGATCTCCTTGCCATGCTGGGCCAGCATCTGCGCGGCCAGCTGCGATTGTTCGATGCGGTCGCTGTCGCCGTATCGGATGTCGACGATGTGCACCGGCAGCGGCGCCGCCCTGGCGGCCTCGCGCGTCCCCTCGACCTCGCCCTTGACCCAGCCCGCGTCCGCCGGCCCGGGAAGCAGGCCGAGGCGGACGGACTTCAGCCCGCGCCGCTGGGCATCGCGGATCACCCACTGCGTGGCATCCCTGCCCATGGCCTTCAGCGAGGTGGTGACCTTGACGGTCAGGTCGTCGCTGGTGCTGTCGTTGGCCAGTTCGAACACCGGGATGCCCGCCGCCCGGGCCTTGGCGACCGAGGCGTTGTTGGCGGTCAGGCTGATCGGGGAGATGACGATGGCGTCGTAGCGCCTGGCGATGTCCTCGTCCATCTGGCGCAGCTGGCCGATCAGGTCCTTGTAGCCGTCGGCCGGCTGGATGTCGACGATCACGCCGAGCCGGCGCGCCTCGTTGACGACGCCGTAGCTGCAGCCGATCCAGTAAGGGTCCTTCAGATGCGGGAACAGGAAGGCGATGCGCCAGGGCTTGCTGGCGCGCGACGTCATCTTGAAGTCCCGGGCCTCGGCGCGCACGCTCGCCAGGGCCTCGTCGGCGCTCAGGTGCGCGCCGACCGGGCGCGGGAGGACCTGCACCGGAATGGGGCCGAAGCCGGGGGCACGCGCCGCGGCCTCGTCCGCGGCCCGGCCTGGAAGACTTGCCAGCAGCAGAAGCAGCGTGCACAACGCCGCCCCCGGCCGCAGCCGCCTGCCCTTGTCATGCTCTCCGAATCGGCGCGCCGCCAATGTTGTCATCTACCCCTCCTGGCGCGCAGCTTTCTCGCAGCTGAACGTCGCCGCGCGCTGACGCGCTCGATCCGGACTCTACCCGTCCGGCACGTGCCCTGCGCCGGCCGACATGCCGGGCCGTGATGGAAGTCACCCCAGGCGTGCCTCGGCTTCGGTGCCGGGCCCGAGGCGCGTCAGGCTCGTCAGTGGTCGAGGGCTCGCCCCGCAGCGCCCGACGGCGCCGCCAGCAGCGCCTGCAGCCCGGCCTCGTCGATGACCGTCACGCCCAGCGACTGCGCCTTCTCCAGCTTGCTGCCGGCCTCCTCGCCGGCGACGAGCCAGTGGGTCTTCTTCGACACCGAGCCGCTGACCTTGCCGCCGGCGGCCTCGATGAGATCCTTGGCCGCGTCGCGGCTGAGCGTGGGCAGCGTGCCGGTGATCACCAGCGTCTTGCCCAGCAGCGGGCGATGGGCGTCGCTGGCGGTGCCTGCGATCGCGGGCCAGGTGATGCCGGCGGCGATCAGCAGGTCGACGACGGTCTTGTGGCGCGGCTGCTCGAAGAACTCGTGCACGCTGTCCGCGACGATGGGCCCGACGTCGGGCACCTCCAGCAGCTGCTCGACGCTCGCGTCCATCAGCTTGTGGATGTCGCCGAAGTGGCGCGCGAGATCCTTGGCCGTCGTCTCGCCGACGTGGCGGATGCCCAGGCCGTACAGGAAGCGCGGCAGCGTGGTGGACTTGCTCTTCTCGATGGCGTCGACCAGGTTCTGCGCACTCTTGTCGCCCATGCGCTCCAGCGCGACGAGGTTGGCGAAGCCCAGCTTGTACAGGTCGGGCAGCGTGCGCACGATGGCCGCGTCGACGAGCTGCTCGACGAGCTTGTCGCCCAGGCCCTCGATCTCGACCGCGCGCCGGCTGGCGAAGTGCAGCACGGCCTGCTTGAACTGCGCGGGGCAGGTGATGCCGCCGGTGCAGCGCCAGTCGGCCTCGTCCTCCTCCTTGGCGATCGGACTGCCGCACACGGGGCACTTGCCGTGCACCCAGGACATCATGTCGAACAGCGGCTTGGCGGCGACCTCGGGCGTGCGCCTGTCCAGCACGACGCCCACTACCTCGGGGATGACGTCGCCCGCGCGCCGCACGATCACGGTGTCGCCGACGCGCACGTCCTTGCGCTGCGCCTCGGACTCGTTGTGCAGCGTGGCGTTGCTGACCGTGGTGCCGCCGACGAACACCGGCTGCAGCTTGGCCACGGGCGTGAGCTTGCCGGTGCGGCCGACCTGCACGTCGATGTCCAGCAGCGTCGTCATCTGCTCCTGCGCCGGGTACTTGTGCGCGACGGCCCAGCGCGGCTCGCGGCTGACGAAGCCCAGCCTGGCCTGCAGCTCGCGCGAGTCGACCTTGTAGACGACGCCGTCGATGTCGAACGGCAGCTTGTCGCGCTCGTCGGCGATCTTCTGGTGGAACGCGACGAGGCCCGCCGCGCCCTCGCTGACGACGCGCTGCCTGGCGACCGGCAGGCCCATCGCGGCCAGCGCGTCCAGCAGCCCGCTGTGCGTGGCCGGCACGTCCCAGCCCTGCACCTCGCCCAGGCCGTACGCGAAGAAGCTCAGCGGCCGCTTGCGCGACTGCGCCGAGTCGAGCTGGCGCACCGCGCCGGCCGCGGCGTTGCGCGGGTTGACGACGGTCTTCTCGTTCTTCGCGCCGGCGGCGATCAGCGCGCGCTGGCGCTCGTTGTAGGCCTCGAAGTCGTCGCGCCGCATGTAGGCCTCGCCGCGCACCTCCAGCACCGGCGCGTCGACGCCGCGCAGGCGCAGCGGGATCTGGCGGATCGCGCGGATGTTGGAGGTGACGTCCTCGCCCTCCTCGCCATTGCCGCGCGTGGCCGCCTGCACCAGCACGCCGTGCTCGTAGCGCAGGTTGATGGCCAGCCCGTCGAACTTCAGCTCCGCCGAGTACGCCACAGGCGGGTCGGCGTCGGTCAGCTTCAGCTCGCGGCGCACGCGCGCGTCGAAGGCCTCGGCGCCGCCGGCGGTGGTGTCGGTCTCGGTGCGGATGCTGAGCATCGGCACGGCGTGGCGCACGGCGACAAAGCCCTCCAGCACCTGGCCGACGACGCGCTGCGTGGGCGAATCGGCCCGCGCCAGCTGCGGGTGGCGCTGCTCGATCGCCTGCAGCTCCTGGAACAGCCGGTCGTACTCGGCGTCGGGGATCGTGGGCTCGTCCAGCACGTAGTAGCGGTAGGAATGCTCGTGCAGGATCGCGTGCAGCTCGTCGGCACGTTTCTGGGCGGTGGCGAGGGTCTCGGTCATCGCGAGAGTGTAGGCGTGCCGGCGCCCGGCTTCGCCCAGGTTTCCGGGGACGAAACCGAGGTCCTGCGCGCCTCGCTTCAGCCCGCGGCCGGCACGAGACGCAGCGCCCCGCCGGCCTCGACGCGCGGCACGACGGCCGTGTAGCCGACGATGCCGGGGTGCGGCGTGTCCAGCGGATGCGCGTGCGTCGCGGTGACGACCATCACGCTCGCGCCCGCGGCCTCGGCGGCGGCGATGCCGGCCGGGGCATCCTCGAAGACGAGGCAGTCGCTTGCCGGCACGCCCAGCCGCGACGCGGCCAGCAGGAAGCAGTCGGGCGCGGGCTTGCCGCTCGCGACGTCCTCGGCCGCGATCATCAGCGGCGGCACCGGCAGGCCGGCCGCGGCGATGCGGCGCAGCGCGAGCTCGCGCGGCGCGGACGTGACGACGGCCCAGCGATCGAGCGGCAGCGCCGCCAGGAACGCGGCCACGCCGGCGATGGCCGCGATGCCGTCGACGTCGACCATCTCCTCGGCATGGATCACGGCGGCCTCGGCCTCGACGTCGACGCCCGGCAGGTTCAGCCTGGCGATCGTCTCGGCGGCGCGCATGCCGTGGATCGTGGGCAGGAACGCGGCGACGTCGACGCCGTGGCGCCCGGCCCAGCGCGCCCACACGCGCTCGGCGCAGGCGATCGAGCTGAGGAGGGTGCCGTCCATATCGAACAGGAAGGCGGCGAAGGCGCGCTCGGGCAGGGCAGGACGGGTCAAGACGGGTCGCGGGTGAATGGCGAGGGCGACATGTTAGGGCGCCGCGTCCAGCGGACGCACGCCGAACAGCCAGGCGACGGCGCGCGGGAACTCGGCGCGCCAGGCGCTTTCGTCGTGCCGGCCTTCGGGCTCGACGTGCAGCGTGACGTCGGACCCGGCCAGCAGCGGCATCATGCGCTGGACGTCGGGCAGCGCCTCCTCGTCCTCGCGGCCGCCGATGTAGAGGTAGACGCGCGCGTCCGCCGGCCAGGGGTGGGCCTTCGTCTGCGCGTAAACCTCGCCCGAGAACCAGTAGGACGGCGAGAACAGCGCCGCCTTGCCGAACACCTGCGGATAGCGCAGCAGCGCGTCGTGCGAGACCAGCGCGCCCAGCGAGCTGCCGATGATCGTGGTGTCCGCGCGGTCGGGCAGCGTCCGCCAGTGCGCGTCGACGTACGGCTTGACGACGTCGACCACGAAGGCCAGGTACTGCGCGCCTTGCGCCGCGCCGTACTTCGGGTTGGGCCAGGGCGCGAGCTCGTGGATGCGCTCGTCGCCGCCGTGGTCGATGCCCACGACGATGGCCTCGAAGCCGCGCGTGCGGGCGAAGGCGTCCAGCGTCTCGTCGACGCCCCATTCCGAGCCGTAGGACGATGTCGCTTCGTCGAACAGGTTCTGCGCGTCGTGCATGTAGATCACGGGGTAGCGCTTGGCCGGCGCGGTCTCGTACGACGGCGGCAGGTACAGCCGCAGCGTGCGCTCGCGGCCGAGGCCGGGCATCGCGAGGCGTTGCGCGAGGACGTGCACGCCGGGGCCGGCGGTGGACGGGCGCGGCACCGGCGCGGACGGCGATGAGCAGGCGGCGAGCACAGCGAGCGCAGCGACGAGCGCGGCGAGCGGGATCGGGAACTTGAGGCGCATCCCGCCAGCCTACCGCGAACCGTCGCGGCGGGCCGTCGCCAGCCAGCCCGGCACCGCCCGGCCGCTCTCGTGCCGCGGCGTGATCGCGCTGATCGCAGCCTCCGCAAACCCCGCGGCGGCCAGGCGCGCGCGCAGGCCGCCAGACGCGTGAGCGTAGCGGCCGCTCTCGGTCAGGCGCCAGTCGGCGGCCGCGTCGTCCAGCGCCTCCAGCGTGAACACCAGCGCGCCGCCGGGGCGCAGCGCGGCGTGCGCGGCCGCGAACACGGGCGCGAGCTCCCCGAAGTAGATCAGCGTGTCGGCGGAGACGAGCAGGTCGAACGCGGCGGGACGCCCGGCGAGGAACTGCACCAGCTCGGCCTTGTGCAGCTCGTCGTAGACCCGGCGCGGCGCCGCGCGCTCCAGCATCGCGGACGACAGGTCGCAGCCGACCAGCGAGCGCGCCCACGGCCTGAGCAGCGGCCCGCACAGGCCGGTGCCGCAGCCGAGGTCGGCGACGGCCAACTGCGACGCGGGCGGCGGCAGCGCCGCGCGCAAGGCGTCGGCGACGAGCTCGGGCGCGCGGTACTGCAGCGTCGCCAGGTGCGCGTCGAAGCTGGCGGCGAACTGGTCGAACACCTGCTCGACGTAGGCGTCGCTCGCGCGCTCGGGCGTCTGGCCCAGCGCCGCGGCCAGGTGATGCTGCACGTACGGGTTGCCGGGCTCCTGCGCCAGCCAGTCGCGGTAGAACGCCGCCGCCCGTTCGTGCTCGCCCGCGGCCGACAGCGCGCGGCCGTAGGTTTCGCGGCGGCGCGACCGCGCCGGCAGCAGCAGCTCGGCCTGCACCGCGGCCTCGAAGGCCTCGTCGGCGCGCTGCTGGCCCAGCAGCGCCAGCGACAGGTAGTGCCACGCCTCGCCCGACTTCGGCGCCAGCGCGAGCGCGCGCCGGCACGCGGCCCCGCTGCGCGCCCAATCCCTGCGCCGGCGCTGGATGCGCGCGATGTTGGTCAAGGCCTCGGCGCTCTCGGCCAGCGCGAGACTGCGGCGGAACGCCTTCTCGGCCTCGGGCAGGCGGTCGAGCGCCAGCAGCGCGTTGCCCAGGTTGTTCCAGACCGCCGGCTGCCGCGGCGCGATCGTCGACGCCGTCTTCAGCAGCTCGAGCGCGCGCGCCGGTTCGCCGC
>DASQCX010000505.1:0-3006 GCA_035634455.1 Burkholderiaceae bacterium | reverse complement strand
GTCGCGGGCGGAGAGCTTCATGGGCGGGGTGTCGGAGGAGGGCGCCGCATCATCGTCCGTCCGGTGCGCGCTGTAAACGCTGGCGGAGTCAGGACACTGCTGCGCCGTGCGGATCAATCGCGCCGCGGCGAGCCGGGCGAGTTCAGGCGCGCCGCAATTCCTCTCGGATCGTCTTGCGGATCACTCCTTCGAGGTGCTCGCCCTGGATCGCCTGCTTCAACGTCTCGTTGATGAGCGTCTGGTAGCCGCGGGCGCCGGCCTTGGACTTGAAGTGCTCGATCACCGCGCCGTCCAGGAAGATATTGACGCGCTGCTTGTTCGGCAGCACCGCGCCCGTGGCGGCACGTTTGCGCAGCACCAGCTTGCCGGAGCCGATGTCGGCCCGGCGCAGGGGGGTGTCCTCGTCCGCGGCATGCGAGGTTTTCGCGGTAGATGGCTTGCTCATGTCAGTCTGCCTTGCGCATCGAGATGATGCGGATGTGATCCCCGGTTTCGGCGGTGACGATCACGACGAGCATGTCGCCCAGCGGCCCCAGCGTCACGAAGCGCTCCTCGCCATAGTCGACGCGGCGATCCTCGAAGGTGACCGTCTGCCCCGATTCGATCGCCTGCCGGGCATCGGCCAGGTCCAGGCCGTGCTTCTTCAGGTTGCTCGTGCGCTTTGCGGGATCGAAGCTGTAGCGCATGACCTGATTGTGTGTATTGATGTGTGTATTGTCAGATCAGCGGATCACCCCTGTCGAGTGCAGCGGCGATGGCCGCGACGCGCGCCCGGCGGATCTCGTCCGCGATCGCCGGCCCCGTCAGGCCGCGCGCGATGGCCTGCGACGACACGGCGCGCGTGTCGACGTCCTGCGCGATCTGCAGCGCCGCGGCCAGGCGGGCGCGCTGCGGATAGGGCTGGTGCTCCAGGCCCAGGCGGCCGGTGGCGTCGCATTCGCAGGCGGCCAGCATCTGCAGGAAGCGTTCGGGGCGGCGGAAGGCGTCGCAGCGTTCGAGCAGGCGCATGACGGCCTTGGCGTCGAGCTTGCCGCTGGCGTGCACGTTGGTGTGCTCGCGCGCGGTCAGCAGCGCGAGCTCGCCGCACTCGACGGGCACGCGCAGGCGTTCGTCGACGCGCCGGATCAGCTTCTCGCCGCGTCCTTCGTGGCCGATGTGGCGCGGCAGCACGTCGGCGGGCGTCGTGCCTTTGCCGAGGTCGTGCACCAGGCAGGCCCAGCGCACCGGCAGCGGCTGCGCGGTGGCGGCGCAGCGATCCAGCACCATCAGCGTGTGCACGCCGGTGTCGACCTCGGGATGATGCTGCGGCGGCTGCGGCACGCCGAACAGCGCGTCGAGCTCGGGGATCAGCCGCGCGAGCGCGCCGACGCTGCGCAGCACCTCGAACATGCGGGCCGGCGCGCGCTCCATCAGGCCGCGCGAGAGCTCCTGCCACACGCGCTCGGCCACCAGCGCGTCGACCTCGCCGGCCTCGACCATCTGCCGCATCAGCGCGGCGGTCTCGGGCGCGACGCTGAACCCGGGCCAGCGCGCCGCGAAGCGCGCCAGCCGCAGGATGCGCACGGGGTCCTCGGCGAACGCCTCGGAGACGTGGCGCAGCACCTTGGCCTGCAGGTCGCGCTGGCCGTGGTGCGGGTCGACCAGCGTGCCGTCGGCCGCCTGCGCGATCGCGTTGATCGTGAGGTCGCGCCGGCGCAGGTCGTCCTCCAGCGTGACGTCGGGCGCGGCGTGGACCTCGAAGCCGCGGTAGCCCGGGCCGGTCTTGCGCTCGGTGCGGGCGAGCGCGTATTCCTCGTGGGTCCGCGGATGCAGGAAGACCGGGAAGTCCTTGCCGACGGGCAGGTAGCCGGCGTCCAGCATGTCCTGCGGGCTGGCGCCGGTGACGACCCAGTCGCGGTCGTTGACCGGCTCGCCCAGCAGGCCGTCGCGCACCGCGCCGCCGACGACGTAGGCCTTCATGGCATGTCCGGCACGGGCGGCTGCGACGCGTCGCGCGGGCCGATCTGCGGGCCCAGCCGCGGCCGCAGCTGCGGGCCCTTGTTGCCGAGCAGCGCGGCGTAGATCGCGGCGTTGGCCATCACCTTCTTGACGTAGTCGCGCGTTTCGAAGAACGGCACGTTCTCCGTCCACACCTCGGGCGCCAGCATCAGGCTGCCGCGCCAGCGCCGCACGCGCACCGGGCCGGCGTTGTAGGCGGCGGCGGCCATCGGGTCGGAGGCGCCGAAGCTGTCCAGCACCATCTTCAGGTAGAAGCTGCCGACGCGCAGGTTGGTCGACGTGTCGGCGATCAGCTCGGGCCGGTACGGGATGCCGCCCTTCTTCGCGGCCCACTTGGCGGTGCCCGGCATCAGCTGCATCAGGCCGTTGGCGCCGACGGCCGAGCGCATGTTGCCCATGAAGCGCGTCTCCTGGCGGATCAGGCCGAACACGAAGGCCGGGTCGAGTCCGGCGTTGGTGGCGGCCTCGACGATGTCGCGCCGGAACGGCAGGGGGTATCGCTGGGCGATGTCGATCTCGCCCCTGGTGCGCTCGCTGGTGTTGATGCACAGCTGCCAGTCGCTCGCGTCGCAGGCCCACTGCGCGGCAGCAAGCAGCTCGCGGTCGCCCATGCCGCGCAGCGTGTAGTTCCACTCGCGGCGGCCCTCGTCGCGCAGCTCGAGCGCGGTGAGCGCCAGGCCGCGCTGCAGGCCCGGGCTGGCGTGCGCGAGCTCGCGCTCCTGTGGCGTCAGCGGCATCGGCTTGGGCGGGAAGGCGAACGGCTGCACCAGGTCTTCCGCGGCGAGCAGGCCGTAGAAGCTCACGTTCGACGCCAGCGCCTTCAGCTGTCCGCGGGCCGCGGCGACGGCGGCCTCGCTGCTGGCGCCGGGCGCGGCCAGCGCCAGCGCGAGCTCGGCCTGCGCGCGCCAGTAGATCCAGTTGTCCTGCGCGCGTTCGCGCTCGCTCATCGCGTCGACCGCGCGTTCGAGGTCCTTCCAGCGCTTCGCGCCTTCGCCCGCGCGCAGCGCG
>DASQCX010000504.1:0-2087 GCA_035634455.1 Burkholderiaceae bacterium | reverse complement strand
CGGTGGCAACGCCGTCCAGCACATGATCGACCGCGGTGTGCAGGGCGTGCAGTTCGTGTGCGCCAACACGGACGCGCAGGCGCTCTCGCGCAGCACCGCCCACAAGACCATCCAGCTGGGCACCAAGGGCCTGGGCGCGGGTGGCAAGCCCGAGGTCGGCAAGGCCGCGGCCGAGGAGGCGATCGAGCAGATCAAGGCCTCCATCGAGGGCGCCAACATGCTGTTCATCACCGCCGGCATGGGCGGCGGCACCGGCACCGGCGCCGCGCCGGTGATCGCGCGCGTGGCCAAGGAGATGGGCATCCTGACGGTGGGCGTCGTCACCAAGCCGTTCGAGTTCGAAGGCGGCCGCCGCATGAAGTCGGCCGACGCGGGCGTCGCCGAGCTGGAAGCCAACGTCGACTCGCTGATCGTCGTGCTCAACGAGAAGCTGCTGGAAGTGCTGGGCGAGGACGTCACGCAGGACCAGGCCTTCGCGTACGCCAACGACGTGCTCAAGAACGCCGTCGGCGGCATCAGCGACGTGATCCACATCCCGGGCCTGGTCAACGTCGACTTCGAGGACGTGAAGACGGTCATGAGCGAACCCGGCAAGGCGATGATGGGCACCGCCATCGCCACCGGTCCGGACCGCGCCACCAAGGCCGCTGACGCCGCCGTGGCCTGCCCGCTGCTCGAAGGCATCGACCTGTCCGGCGCCAAGGGCGTGCTGGTGCTGATCGCCGCGTCGCGCTCCACGTTCAAGCTGTCGGAGAGCAAGCTGGCGATGAACACCATCCGCCGCTACGCCGCCGAGGAGGCGCACGTGATCTTCGGCACGGCCTACGACGAGACGCTGGGCGACCAGCTGCGCGTCACGGTGATCGCCACCGGCCTGTCGCAGTCGCGCCGCGCCCAGGCGCCGCTGACCGTGGTGCAGACCACGCAGGCGCTGCGCACCGGCACCGACAACCTGCCGATGATGAACACCGCGATGCCGCAGGCGATGGCCAGCGCTCCGGCGATGGGCGCCGCCCATGCGCAGGGCAGCATGGGCGCGCCGGCGATGCCGACCAACCCGGACTACGGCCACCTCGGCACGCCCAGCGTCTGGCGCCACCGCCAGCATGCCGCGGCCAAGGTCGAGGCCCTGAGCTCCCACGGCATGGACGAAATCGAGATCCCGGCGTTCCTGCGCAAGCAGGCGGACTAAGACCGCGCTGCAACTCGCCTCGGCGGTCGCTTGCGGCCGCCGGGGCGGGAAGCGGGCTCGGCGACAATCGCGGCTCCGCATCGCGCCGCGATGCCTGATCGCCCGTCCCGATGTCCCGCATCTTCCTCCTGCTGATCGCCGCGCTGAAGTTCGGCAAGCTCGTGCCGACCGTGCTGAGCCTGCTGCTCGCGGTCGGCGTCTACACGCTCGTGTTCGGCTGGCGCTACGCGGTCGGCATCGTCGCGATGCTGCTGATCCACGAGATGGGCCACTACATCGCGGCGCGCCAGCGCGGGCTGGCGGTGCGGCTGCCGATGTTCATCCCGTTCGCGTTCGCCTGGACGACGCTGGAGGAGCTGCCGCACGACGCCGAGACCGAGGCCTACATCGGCCTGGGCGGCCCGATGCTGGGCACCGTCGGCGCGATCGCGGCGTGGTGGCTGGGGCACGAGTACGACGTCACGTGGCTGCTGGCGGTCGCGTCCACCGGCTTCTTCCTCAACCTGATCAACATGATCCCGCTGCCGCCGCTGGACGGCGGCCGCATCACGACGGTGCTGTCGCCGCGCATCTGGCTGCTGGGCGTGCCCATCATCGGCGCGCTGCTGTGGTTCCAGTTCAGCCTGATCCTGCTGCTCATCGCGATCCTCGCGGTGCCGCACGTGATCGCCGCGTTTCGCTTCGACCCGACCTCCAGCCCCGAGGCACAGCGCTACCACGACGTGAGCCCGCGCACGCGCTGGGAGTACGGGCTGATCTACGTCGGGCTGATCGCGTTCCTGGCGTACATGACCAACGACCTGCACCGCGAGCTGCGCGGCATCCGGGCCCAGCAGACCGAGCAGACGCAGTCGGGCGACGTCTGACCTTCCCTCGACGAGGATCCGCTTGAAGA
>DASQCX010000503.1:0-4984 GCA_035634455.1 Burkholderiaceae bacterium | reverse complement strand
GTTGACCTTGGCGCGATCCAGCTCGAAGCCCTTGCCGTCGAGGTCGTTCAGCACGGCCAGCGACTGGGCGGCGAAGGCTTCGTTCAGCTCGATCCAGTCCAGGTCCTTGGCCGTCAGGCCGGCGGCCTTCAGCGCGGCGGGGATGGCCTCGATCGGGCCGATGCCCATGATCTCCGGCGGCACGCCGCGCACGGCGAAGGAGACGAAGCGCGCCAGCGGCGTCAGGTTATAGCGCTTGAGCGCGGCTTCGCTGACGATCAGCAGGCCGCCCGAGCCGTCGGAGGTCTGCGAGCTGTTGCCCGCCGTGACGCTGCCCTTGGCGGCGAACACGGGCTTGAGCTTGGCCAGACCTTCCAGCGAGGTGTCGGGGCGCGCGCCTTCGTCGAGCTTGACGGTGCGGGTCGTGACGTTGACGGAGCCGTCGGCCAGGTTGGGCGTGCGCTCGATCACGTCGAACGGCGTGATCTCGGCGTCGAAATGGCCGGCCTGCATCGCGGCGACGGCACGCTGGTGCGACTGCAGCGAGAACGCGTCCTGCGCCTCGCGGCTGATCTTCCATTGCGCGGCGACCTTCTCGGCCGTCAGGCCCATGCCGTAGGCGATGCCGATGTTCTCGTCCTTCTCGAAGATCATCGGCGGCAGGCTGGGCTTGTTGCCGCCCATCGGGATCATGGACATCGACTCGACGCCGCCGGCGAACATCACGTCGGCCTCGCCGACGCGGATGCGGTCGGCCGCCATCTGCACGGCGGTGATGCCGGAGGCGCAGTAGCGGTTGACCGTCACGCCGCCGACGGTCGGGCCGAAGCCGGCCAGCACCGAGCCGACGCGGGCGATGTTCATGCCCTGCTCGGCTTCGGGGAAGGAGCAGCCGACGATGGCGTCCTCGATGGCCTTGGCTTCCAGGCCGGGGGCCTGCGCCAGCGTGGCCTGCATCACCTTGACGAGCAGCTCGTCGGGGCGCGTGTTCTTGAAATAGCCCCGGCCGCTCCTGCCGATCGGCAGGCGGGTGGCGGCGACGATGTAGGCGTCCTGCACTTGCTTGGTCATGTCGTTCTCCTTGGGCGCCTTTAGTTGCGGACCGGCTTGCCGGTCTGCAGCATGCCCATGATGCGTTCCTGGGTCTTGGGGTTGTCGAGCAGCGCGCAGAAGTGCTTGCGCTCCAGCGCCATCAGGTATTCCTCGGTGACGAGCGAACCGGCCTCGACCTCGCCGCCGCAGACCACGTCCGCGATGGCCGCGGCCAGCGCGTAGTCGTGCGCGCTGACGAAGCCGCCGTCGCGCATGTTGGCGACCTGGCCCTTGATCGTCGCGATGCCGCTGCGGCCTGCGACCGGGAACAGCGCCTTGAGCGGCGGCCGGTAGCCGGCCTCGCTCATGCCCTTGACGGTGGCGGTGGCCACGTGCAGCAGTTCGTCCTTGTGCGGGACGATGATGTCGCTGTCGAGCAGGAAGCCGTTCTTGCGCGCCTCGTGCGCCGAGGTGGCGACCTTGGCCGTCGCGGCGGTCAGGAAGCCGTCCTTGAGGAAGGCCAGTATGTCGGCGCCGGCGTTGCCGGCGGCGGCCATCTCGGCCGCGCGGCGGGCGATGTAGGTCAGGCCGCCGCCGCCGGGCACCAGGCCCACCCCGACTTCGACCAGGCCCACGTAGCTCTCGACGTGCGCGACGCGGCGCGCGCAGTGCACCGCCAGCTCCGCGCCGCCGCCCAGCGCCAGGCCGCGCATCGCGGCGACGACCGGCACGCAGGCGTAGCGCAGGCGCAGCATCATGTCCTGCAGCTTCTTTTCTTCCGGCGCGATGCCCTTGCCGCCCATCTTCATGAAGACGGGCATCAGGGCTTCCAGGTTGGCGCCGGCCGAGAACACGTCGTCCGGCGACCAGATGACCAGGCCCTTGTAGTCGGCCTCGGCGATCTCGACGGCCTTGAGCAGGCCTTCGGTGACGCTCGGGCTGATCAGGTGCAGCTTGGCGGTGATGGAGGCGATGACGACCTCGCCGTCCAGCGTCCAGACACGCACCTCGTCGTTCCTGAACAGCTCGGTGCCGCTCTTGAGCGGGTCGGCCGCGCCGGAACCCAGCAGGCTTTCCGGGAAGGCCTGGCGGACGTAGACCGGCAGCGACGAACGCGGCTTGAACTTGCCTTCCGCCGCGCTCCACGAGCCCTGCGGCGTGTGCACGCCGCCGGCCTCGGCCACCGGGCCTTGCGTGACCCAGGCGGGCAGCGGCGCGCCGGCGAGCGCCTTGCCGTCGGCGATGTCCGAGGCGACCCACTCGGCGACCTGCTTCCAGCCGGCGGCCTGCCACAGCTCGAACGGGCCCTGCTGCGAGCCGAAGCCCCAGCGCATCGCGAAGTCGATCTCGCGCGCGGTGTCGGCCACGGTGTCCAGGTGCACGGCGGCGTAGTGGAAGCTGTCGCGCAGGATGGCCCACAGGAACTGGGCCTGCGGGTTGCTGCTCTCGCGCAGCAGCTTCAGGCGCTCGGCCGGGGCCTTCTTGAGGATGCGGGCGACGATCTCGTCGGCCTTCTTGCCGCCGGCGACGTACTCGCCCGAGGCGAAGTCCAGGCGCAGGATGTCCTTGCCGACCTTCTTGTAGAAGCCGGCGCCGGTCTTCTGGCCCAGCGCGCCCTTGGCGATCAGGCCGGCCAGCACGGCGGGCGTCGCGTAGGTCGGGAAGAACGGGTCGTCCTTGAGGTTGTCCTGCATCGTCTTGACGACGTGGGCCATGGTGTCCAGGCCCACCACGTCGGCGGTGCGGAAGGTGCCCGAGGACGCGCGGCCCAGCTTCTTGCCGGTCAGGTCGTCCACCACGTCCACGCTCAGGCCGAACTTCTCGGCCTCGATCATCGTGGCCATCATGCCGGCGATGCCGACGCGGTTGGCGACGAAGTTGGGCGTGTCGTGCGCACGCACGACGCTCTTGCCCAGCGCGGTGGTGACGAAGGCCTCGAGCTGGTCGAGGATCTCGGGGCCGGTGGTCGGCGTGTTGATCAGTTCCACCAGCGCCATGTAGCGCGGCGGGTTGAAGAAGTGGATGCCGCAGAAGCGCGGCTTGATCTCGGCCGGCAGCACTTCGGACAGCTTGGTGATCGACAGGCCCGAGGTGTTGGACGCGACGATCGCATGCGGGGCGATGAACGGCGCGACCTTGGTGTACAGGTCCAGCTTCCAGTCCATGCGCTCGGCGATCGCCTCGATGACCAGGTCGCAGCCGCGCAGCAGCTCGAGGTCGTCCTCGTAGTTGGCCTGCTGGATCAGCGCGGCGTCGTCGGCCACTCCCAGCGGTGCGGGCTTGAGCTTCTTGAGGCCGTCGACGGCCTTGGTGACGATCCCGTTCTTGGGGCCGGACTTGGCCGGCAGGTCGAACAGGACGACCGGCACCTTGACGTTGACCAGATGCGCCGCGATCTGCGCGCCCATCACGCCGGCGCCGAGCACGGCCACCTTGCGAACTTGGAATCGACTCACTTTGTTTCTCCAGGGGTGAACGGGGTCGGCCGGCAGCGCGCTGCTGCCCGGCCCCGGGTCTTGCTAGGTCGTTATTCGGCGCGGAGCCAGGTCTGCGAACGGCCGAACATCGGCGAGCCGATGTAGCCGCGCACTTCCAGCTTCTTGCCGCCGTCGGTGGTCTTCAGGCGCACCTTGTACGTGCTGCCCTTGGCCGGATCGAGGATCAGGCCGCCGGTCCACAGGCCGGGCTCTTCCGGATCCTGCTTGACGTCGTTGATGATGGTCATGCCGACGATGGGCTGGTCCTTGCGATCGTCCTCGCACTTGACGCACTTCTCGGTGGCCTTGGCCGGGTCGGTGATGTGCTCGACCTTGCCGCTCAGCACGCCGTTGGTGATGACGATGCGCACGGTCGACTTCTCGGTCTTGCCGTCGTCGTCGATGGTGCGCCACAGGCCCGCCGGCGTGTTCTGCGCCATCGCGAGGACGCTGGCGGTGGCGAGGACGAATGCAACTGCTGCTTTTTTCAAGAAGGTCTCCTAGGTTTGTTGAGACGGCCGGGGCCGTGGGTCAATCATCGCTCTGAATGCGGCGACTTCATGTCTGCCAAGCGTGGGTATCGCTCGCGGGTCCTGTTCAGAACAGCGCCTCGTCCATTTCCATCAGCGGCTTGAGGCCGGCGCGGCAGGTGCGGATCAGGCCGGCCGTCTCGGGCAGCAGCTTGGCGAAGTAGAAGCGCGCCGTCGTGAGCTTGGCCTGGTAGAACTTGTCGCCGGAGTCCTTCTTCTCGAG
Organism: Burkholderiaceae bacterium; assembly: GCA_035634455.1. Taxonomy (GTDB): domain Bacteria; phylum Pseudomonadota; class Gammaproteobacteria; order Burkholderiales; family Burkholderiaceae_C; genus Scleromatobacter. The sequence goes on along the minus strand of DASQCX010000503.1, from coordinate 743 downwards.
CGCGACCTTGGCCATGCGCGCGAAGAAGTAGGCGAACACCAGGTGGCCGCAGACGCGCAGGTAGTCGACCGCGGCGGCGCCGACTTCGTCCGGGTTCTGGAACGCCTTCATGCCGATCTCGGTGGTCAGCTTCGTGACCTTGTCGCCGAGGTCGGCGAGCGGGTTCACGAATTCCTGCATCTCCTCGCTGATGCCCTCTTCCTCGACGAACGCGGCGATCTTCTTGCCGAACTTCTTCAGCTTCGCGCCGTTGTCGCCCAGCACCTTGCGGCCCAGCAGGTCCAGCGACTGGATCGTGTTGGTGCCTTCGTAGATCATGTTGATGCGCGCGTCGCGCACGTACTGCTCCATGCCCCACTCGTGGATGAAGCCGTGGCCGCCGTAGACCTGCATGCAGTGCGACGTGGCGATCCAGCCGTTGTCGGTCATGAAGGCCTTGACGATCGGCGTCAGCAGCGCCACTTCGTCGGCGCATTCCTTGCGGACGTCGGCGTCGGGGTGGTTCAGTTCCTTGTCGATCAGCAGCGCGGTGTAGATGGCCAGCGCGCGGCCGCCTTCGGCGTAGGCGCGCGCGGTCAGCAGCATCTTGCGCACGTCGGGGTGCACGATGATCGGGTCGGCCGGCTTGTCCGGGGCCTTCGGGCCGGACAGCGCGCGCATCTGCAGGCGATCCTTCGCGTAGGCGACGGCGTTCTGGTAGGCCACCTCGGTCAGGCCGAGCGACTGCACGCCGACGCCCAGGC
>DASQCX010000502.1:0-4998 GCA_035634455.1 Burkholderiaceae bacterium | reverse complement strand
AGAAGTGCTCGGGCTTGTCGGCGTGCACGCCCGTGGCGTCCGATTGCACGACCTCGCTCGGGCGGTGGTTGCCACACTGGAGCATGCCGGCGGAACCGAGCACCTCGAAGCGTTGGTCGTAGCCGTAGGCGGCGCGGCGGCTGGCGTTGATCTGGGCGAGCCGACCCTGGCGCGTGCGTAGCGTCACGACCGCGCTGTCGATGTCACCCACGGTGGCGATCTCAGGGTCGACCAGGCAAGAACCGGTGGCCACGAGCCATTCCGCCTCGTCGCCGTCCGCGCACAGGATCCAGCGGAAGATGTCGAAATCGTGGATGAGCATGTCGCGGAAGATGCCGCCCGAGCCCTTCAGGTAGGCCGGCGGCGGGGCACCGGGGTCGCGACTGGTGACCATCAGCATCTCGGGCTTGCCGATATCGCCGCGTGCGAGCCGCTCCTTCGCCTCGTTGAAGGTCGGGTCGAAGCGGCGCTGGAAGCCCATCATGCAGGCGATGCCCGCCGCGCGCACCGCGTCGGCGCAGGCCTGTGCCCGCGCGACGGACAGGTCGATCGGCTTCTCGCAGAAGATGTGCTTGCCCGCCTGCGCGGCGCGCGTGATGAGGTCGCTGTGGGCGTCGGTGGGCGCGGCGATGGCGACGACGTCGATGCTCGCGTCGGCGAAGACGGCCTCGGGCGTCGAGACCGCCGCACCGAGCTGCGCCGCAAGTTGCGCGGCCGAATCGCCTACGGGATCGCAGACGAACTTGAGGGACACGCCCGGCAGCGCGGCGAGGTTGGCGGCGTGGATGCGGCCGATGCGGCCGGCGCCGAAGACGGCGACGTTCTTCATGGAGGACTCCGATCAGTGCAAGCGGAACGAGGGGCGGTCATTTCACGGCCATGTCGAGTTCGAGCCGGTAGGCGAGCGCGATGAACAGGCTCTGCACCAGCGCCATGGTGTTGGTCAGCGAGCGGAAGCCGAACGTGCTGCTCTCGGAGACCAGCAAGGTCACCGCGGCGTCGGCGACGAGCGGGCTCATTCGGCTGTCCGTCAACGCGATCAGCCGCGCACCGCGGTCGCCGGCGAGGCGGGCGGCGAGCAGCGTCTCGTCCGCATACGGGGCATAGCTGATCGCGATCATCACGTCGCCTTCGCGCAGGCCGCGCAACTGGCCTTCGTGCATGGCGCCAACGCCGGTGACGAGGTGGATCGGCCGGTCGGTGTGCTGCAGCGCGTAGGTGAGGTAGCTCGCCGCCGGGAACGAGCGGCGCGCGCCGGCCACCCAGATCGCCGGCGCGTGCGCCAGCAGCTCGACCGCGGCGTCGAGCGCGGAGCCGCGCACGCCGCGTTCGAGCTCGCGCATGCCGGCGATGGCGCCGCCGATGAATTCGCTGGCGATGTCGGCGCTGGACAGCCGCCCCTGCGCATGGTCGATGACGTCGCGGATGCGCGCCTGGTAGTTGTGATCGGGCGCGAGCCGGTGCGACAGGCCGTCGCGGAAGACCTTCTGCAGCTCGGTGTAGCCAGAGAAGCCGAAGTGCTTGGCGAAGCGGACCACGGCCGACGGCTGCACCCCGCTGCGCGCCGCGACGTCCTGGATCTTCTCCAGGCCCAGGTGGTCGCGGTGCTGCTCCACGTAGCGGGCGATCAGCTTGAGCTGGCGGCTGAGGTCGCCGAATTCGGCGCTGATGCGCTCGAGCAGCGCGTCGACCGCGGGCGAGTGGGCCGCCGCCGGCATCGCGGGCGGCGGCGCCGTCTTGAGCGGGGCGGTCTTCTTGCTGGCAGAGGGACGAGGCATCGGGTCGGTGTCGGGCGGGTTGAATCGTGAGCGGGCGATGATAGGTCGCAGGTTGTCGGGATGGAAAAACATTTCCAGATTCGCGGGCGCGCGTGACGTCGTGCTTCGCGGCGCCGGCGCCAATCTCACACGGGTTCCACCTGGCCGCTGCGCAGCGAGCGCGTGATGGCCAAGCCGATGCGCGTCGCCTCGGTCGCGTCCGACAGCGCGAGCGGCATCGCCTGCTCGCCGCGGCATGCCGACACGAAGGCCTGCAGCTCGCGCTCGAAGGCCGTGCCGAAGCGCTCGAAGAAATCGGCCACTGCCTGCCGGTGGATGCCGGCCGCGTCGTTCGTCACGATGCGGTCGCGCTCGCCGCCGTGGCCCACCTGCAGCTGGCCCGCGGTGCCGATGACCTCGGTCTGCGTGTCATGCCCGTGCGCGAAGGTGCGCGAGGCGTACAGCACGGCGCGCTGGCCGCCGTCGAACTCGACGATCGCCATGCCGTTGTCGACATCGCCCAGCGGCCGCAGGCCTTCGTGCAGCGCGATCGTGCCGCTGGCGAAGGCGCGGGTCGCGCGCGGCTTGCCGAGCAGCCAGCGTGCCAGGTCGATGTCGTGCACGCTGCAGTCCATGAAGATGCCGCCCGAGGTCGGGGCGAAGCGCACGAAGAATCCGTCCGGGTCGTTGCGGTCGCAGGTCTGCGAGCGCACCGCGAACGGCCGCCCGATCGCGCCGGATTCGATGTCGGCCGCGGCGCGCGCGTAGCTCGGATCGAAGCGCCGCACGAAACCCACCATCGCGACGAGCCGCGGATGGCGGCGGGCGACCGCCTCCACGCGCTCGCAGTCCTCGACGTTGAGCGCCAGGGGCTTCTCCACGAACACGTGGCGGCCGGCCTCGAGCGCGGCGATCGTCTGATCGGCGTGCAGCGATGTCGGCGTGACCAGCACGACCGCGTCGAGCTGCGGGTCGCGCACGAAGGCGTCGAAGTCCTCGTGCAGCGTCGCGACGCCGAGCTGCTCGCGCGCCCACTCCAACTCGGACGCCACCGGACTGCAGGCGCTGACGAGTCGGGCGCCGCGCGTGCGGAACGCCAGCTGCTCCGCATGTCGCTTGCCTAGCCGGCCGAGGCCGGCGATCCCGACCTTCAGCGGCTGTTCCATCGAGACCACCATCGTGACTGCTCCTGCCCCCGGGGGCTGCACTGCCTTGCAATGCAGCGAATGATAGGGGCGCACGGCGCCATATGGAAAACTTTTTCTAAGTAGTTGCACTCATGGAATACAGTTTTCAATGCGCCCAGAATGCGTCACGTCCCGGCCCGAGGGCATTGGTCTGCCGTGCGCCGCAGTCCCGAGACGACCCCACAACAAAGGAGACACGATCCATGAACTCACTGAGCAAGCGTTCGATCCTGAAGACGCTGGCGGTCGCGGCGGTGCTGGCGTTGAGTGCCGGCGCGGCGGCTGCCGCCGGCAAGTACGTCCTGATCAGCCATGCCCCGGATTCCGACTCGTGGTGGAACACGATCAAGAACGCCATCAAGCAGGCCGGCGAGGACTTCGGCGTGCAGGTCGACTACCGCAACCCGCCCAGCGGCGACCTCGCCGACATGTCGCGGCTGATCGAGCAGGCGGCGGCGCAGAACTACGACGGCGTGGTCACCTCGATCGCCGACTACAACGTGCTCAAGGGATCGATCAAGAAGGTCACCGACAAGAAGATCCCGCTGATCACCATCAACTCCGGCACGACCAAGCAGAGCGAGGAACTCGGCGCGATCATGCACGTCGGCCAGCCCGAGTACGAAGCCGGCAAGGGCGCCGGCGAGCGCGCCAAGGCGGCCGGCATCAAGAGCTTCCTGTGCGTGAACCACTATGCGACGAACCCGGCCTCGTTCGAGCGCTGCCGCGGCTTCGCGGAGGCGATCGGTGCCGACTTCAAGAAGTCGACGCTGGACGCCGGCGACGACCCCAGCGGCGTCGAGGCCAAGGTGTCGGCCTGGCTGCGCCAGAACCCGGGCACGCAGGCGGTGCTGGCGCTCGGCCCGCTGTCGGCCAGCCCGTCGCTGAAGGCGATCGACAAGGCCGGCCTGAAGGGCAAGATCTTCTTCGCGACCTTCGACCTGAGCGACGACATCGCGCGCGGCATCAAGGACGGTTCCGTGCAGTTCGCGATCGACCAGCAGCCCTACCTGCAGGGCTACATCCCGGTCGCGGTGATGGCGACGATGAAGCAGCTGCACACGACCGACGTGAAGAAGGTCGAGGCCGCGCTCCAGGCCAACCCGAAGGTCAAGGCCCGCTTCGACGAGTATGGCCTGGCTCCGGTCTACGGCGCGCGCCACATCCTGTCCGGCCCCGGCTTCGTGACCAAGGACAACATCGGCAAGGTCGAGAAGTACGCCGGGCAGTACCGGTAAGCGAGGGCCCGTCGCGATGATGACCACCACGCCCCAGACCGCGCCCGCTACCGAGCAGGGGCCCGCGCCCGCCGCCGGGCCATCCGACGAGCGCGTCCGCCGCATCGGCCTGTGGCGCCGGCTGCTGGGCCGGCCCGAGTCGGGTGCGCTGTCGGGGGCCGTTCTGGTCTTCATCGTGTTCGCCTTCGCGGCGGGCGGCTCGGGCATGTTCTCGGCCGAGGGCATCGTCAACTGGGGCACGGTCGCCGCGTTCCTGGGCGTGATCGCCGTCGGCGCGGCCCTGCTGATGGTGGCCGGCGAGTTCGACCTGTCCATCGGTTCGATGATCGGCTTCGCCGGCATGCTGCTGGCTGTGCCGAGTCTCTACTGGGGCTGGCCGGTCTGGCTGTCGGTGCTGTTCGCGATCGCCGTGGCCTGCGCGCTCGGCGCACTCAACGGCTGGCTCGTGGTGCGCACGGGGCTGCCCAGCTTCATCGTCACGCTGGCCTTCTACTTCGTGCTGCGGGGGCTGAGCCTGGCGCTGTCGGTGATGATGACCGGCAAGACCATCCTCTCCAGCAACGGCCCCAACATCCTGGCCGACATGATCGCGGCCGATCCGCTGGTGCACGCGATGTTCCAGGGGCATGTGCTCACCGGCCTGTTCGACGTGATGGCCCGTGCCGGTCTCATCGCGGCGCGCGACGACGGCACCGCGTTGGCGATCGGCGTGCCCAAGGTCGTCGTCTGGTGGTTGCTGCTGACCGCGGCGGGCGCCTTCATGCTCGCCCGCATGCGCGTGGGCAACTGGATCCTCGCCGTCGGCGGCGACCCCAA
>DASQCX010000501.1:0-1921 GCA_035634455.1 Burkholderiaceae bacterium | reverse complement strand
TGTTCGGCAAGACCGCCATCAAGAAGGTGTGAGCGTCCCATGAAGTCACACCCCCTCCTGCTCGCGCTGGCCGGCCTGGCCGTCCTGTTCGCGATCCCGCTGGTCGTCGACAACCCGTACTACATCCACCTCGCGCAGACCATCGCCATCTACGCGATCCTGCTGTTCGGGCTCGACATCGTGGTCGGCTACACCGGCCAGGTGTCGCTCGGCCATGCCGGCCTGTTCGGCATCGGCGCGTACACCGCCGGCGTGCTGTTCATGAAGTTCAGCGCGCCGCTGCTGCTCACGCTGGTGGCCGGCGTGGTGGTGACCGCGGGCTTCGGCGCGCTGCTGGCGCTGCCGGCGCTGCGCGTCACCGGCCCCTACCTGGCGATGGTGACGCTGGCGTTCGGCACCATCGTCCAGATCCTCATCAACGAGATGACGGATCTCACCAACGGCGCGATGGGCATCACGCTGCAGCGCCCCAGGCTGCTGGGCGTCACGCTCGACGAGCGCGGCTTCTACTTCGTCATCTGCGTGCTGCTGGTGGCCTCGCTGGTGGTGGTGCACCGCATCCTGCGATCGCACCTGGGCCGCGCGTTCGAGGCGCTGCGCGGCAGCCCGGTGGCGTCGGACTGCATGGGCGTCTCGGTGTACCGCTACAAGGTCTACGCGTTCGTGATCAGCGCGGGCCTGGCGGGCCTGGCGGGTTCGCTGTACGCGTACTCCGAGAAGTACATCTCGCCCAACACCTGGAACTTCGAGCTGACGGTGCTGCTGCTGCTGGCCATCATCATGGGCGGCCGCAAGACGCGCTCGGGCGCGCTGCTGGGCGCGGCCATCATCGTGATCCTGCCCAAGCTGCTGGACGACCTCGACCTGTTCCGCTACGTGTCGGTGACGCTGGCCGTGCTCGTGCTGGCGGGCGCCGCGGTGCTGGTGGCGCGCGGCAGGACCACGGTCGCGCGCTCGGCGATCCCCGTCGTCGGCAGCGTGACGCTGGCGGTGCTGTCCTTCGTGCTGACCTCGATGACCGACTGGCGGCTGTCCATCTTCGGCCTGATCACGCTGCTGGTCGTCTACTACCTGCAGGACGGCATCGTCGGCTTCGTGCGGCAGGCGCTCGGCTTGCGCGGCCACGGCGCCGACGACGCCGCGCTCGCCGCCACGCTGCCGGCGCCGGCCAGCGCGGTGTCGACCTCGGCCGCCGCCGGCACGGGCGAGCTGGTCGCCGCCGACAAGGTGCTGATGCAGTTCGGCGGCCTCAAGGCGCTCAACGACGTCACGCTGCACGTCACCCGCGGAACGATCCACGGCCTGATCGGCCCCAACGGCTCGGGCAAGAGCACGATGATGAACGTGCTGACCGGCATCTACGTGCCCACCGCGGGCGCGATCGCGTTCAAGGGGCAGTCCATCGTCGGCAAGGCGTCGGCGCGCATCGCGCTGGCCGGCATCGCACGCACCTTCCAGAACGTGCAGCTGTTCGGCGAGATGACGGCGCTGCAGAACGTGCTGGTCGGCCTGCACCACACCTACCGCAGCAACCTGCTGGACGTCGCCCTGCACCTGCCGCGCTTCGCGCGCGAGGAGCGCGACGCCACGGCCCGCGCCTACGCGCTGCTGAAGTTCGTCGGCCTGGAGTCGCTGGCCGGCGAGGAGGCGCGCAACCTGCCCTATGGCAAGCAGCGCCTGCTCGAGATCGCCCGCGCGCTGGCGCTCAACCCCGAGCTGCTGCTGCTGGACGAGCCCGCCGCCGGCCTGACGGCGCCCGACATCAAGGAGCTGGTCGTCATCATCCGCAAGATCCGCGAGCACGGCATCACGCTCATCCTCATCGAGCACCACATGGACGTCGTGATGTCCGTGTGCGACGTCGTCACCGTGCTGGACTTCGGCCAGAAGATCGCGGAGGGCACGCCGTCGGCGGTGCAGT
>DASQCX010000500.1:0-4038 GCA_035634455.1 Burkholderiaceae bacterium | reverse complement strand
CTCGCGCCAGCGCAAGCTGAAGCGGTCGAACCGCGACATGCTCGTCAAGCTGGTGCTGTTCGTCTTCGTCATGGGCAGCTTCGCGTACGCGATGATTCCCATGTACAAGTCGATCTGCGAGGTGCTGGGCGTCAACGTGGTCGCGCGCGGCGACGCCGACGCGGCGGGCTATGGTTCGAAGGCCGCGCCCGTCAACTCGCAGGTCGACCTCGCCCGCAACGTCACGGTGGAGTTCGACGCCAACGCGCGCGGGCCGTGGGAGTTCCATCCGGCGCAGAGCTCGGTGGTCGTGCATCCCGGCGAGATGACGACGGTGATGTACGAGTTCAGGAACACCCAGCCGCGCACGATGACGGCGCAGGCCATCCCCAGCTACGCGCCGGGCGTCGCGGCGGGGCACTTCACGAAGGTGGAGTGCTTCTGCTTCACTCAGCACATGCTGGCGCCGGGCGAGTCTAAGACATGGCCGGTGGTGTTCTACGTCGACGACAAGCTGCCCAAGGACGTCAAGACCATCACGCTGTCGTACACCTTCTTCGAGGTCGGCGGCACCACGCCGCCGGCGCCGGCCGGCCAGACCGAGTCCAAGCCGCATGCGTGAGGCCATGACCACGCCCGACGAGCCCCGCGACGACGAGCCGGCCACCGCCCGCAAGGCGAACTTCGGCCAGACGTTCCGCGCCGTCGCCTGGAGCTTCCTGGGCATCCGGCGTTCCGCCGACCACGCGCAGGACGTCAAGAAACTGAATCCGATCCATGTGGTGATCGCCGCCGTCGTCGGCGCCGCGGTCTTCGTCGTCTTCCTGGTCGTGCTGGTGCGATTCGCCATCGGCCTGGCCAGCCATTGATCCTTTCTGAAAGAGTCTGGAGAGAAGAACCCATGTCCGCCGCGACTCCCCACGGAACGACCCCGTACTACTTCATCCCGTCGCCCTCGCGCTACCCCGTGTGCGTCGCGGTCGGCCTGTTCCTGATGATCCTGGGCGGCAGCCAGTGGATCAACGGGCATGAATGGGGATCGTGGAGCCTGCTGGCCGGCGTGGCCGTCTGGCTCGCGACGCTGGCGCAGTGGTTCTCCACGGCCATCGGCGAGAGCGAGGGCGGGCTCTACTCCGACCGCGTGGACGTGTCGTTCCGCTGGAGCATGAGCTGGTTCATCTTCTCGGAGGTGATGTTCTTCGCGTCGTTCTTCGGCGCGCTGTTCTGGGCCCGCTCGATCGCGCTGCCGATGCTGGGCAACCTAGACCACCAGATCCTGTGGCCCGACTTCCACGCCATCTGGCCCAGCGCGCAGGCCGGCGTCACCGGCTCGCCGGCCGACACGATCGCCGCGTTCCGCACGATGGGCCCGTGGCCGATCCCCACGCTCAACACGGCCATCCTGCTGAGCTCGGGCGTCACGCTGACGATCGCCCACCACGCGCTGATCGCCGACCACCGTTCCAAGGCCATCGCGTGGATGTGGGTCACCGTGCTGCTGGGCGCGAGCTTCATCTGCTGCCAGGCCTACGAATACCACGAGGCGTATACCGAGATGAACCTGAAGCTGTCGTCGGGCATCTACGGCTCGACCTTCTTCATGCTCACCGGCTTCCACGGCTTCCACGTGTTCGTCGGCATGCTGATGCTGTTCTTCATCACGCTGCGGCTGCAGAAGGGCCACTTCACGCCCAAGCGCCACTTCGGCTTCGAGGGCGCGGCGTGGTACTGGCACTTCGTCGACGTCGTGTGGCTCGGCCTCTACGCCGTCGTCTACTGGCTCTGACGACCGGCGCGCGTCGCGCGCTCGCCTCCTGAAACGAATGACGCCGCCACGAGAATTCGGGCGGCGTCGTCGCTTGATGCGGTGCCGATGCGGAACCGCGCGGCCGTTGCCGCATCGAAGATCAGGTGCCGACCGGGATGCCCTTCGGATGGATCCAGCCCAGGCTCCAGGCCAGCAGGATCAGCAGGAACAGGGTGACGGACAATGCGACGCGGATCGCGAGCGCGCGGGCCATGCGCTTGTCGGCGTTGCCGTCGTCGGGGCCGCGGCGCAGCATGAACAGCCCGGCGCCGGCCAGCGCGGCCAGCACGAGCACCAGGAACCCGACGATCACGAATTTCATGACGAACGATTATTCCACCGACCCCGCGCCGGCGCCCACGGGTTCGTCCCCACCACGCCGCGGCGCGGGCAGCCTGCGCTCGCGCGCCGTCTGGTTCATCGTCGCGCTGGCCTGCGCGTCGCTGACCGCGCGCTTCGGCGTGTGGCAGCTGTCGCGCGCCCATGCCAAGGAAGCCAATCAGGCGCTGGTGGCCGAGCGCGGCGTGATGCCCGCGCTGCCCGCCGCCGAGCTCGCGCGCGACGCGGCCGCGGGCGAGCGGCAGTGGCAGCGCCACGTCGTGCTGTCGGGCGAATGGGATGCGGCCCACACCGTGTTCCTGATGAACCGCACGATGGACGAACGCTCCGGCTTCTACGTGATGACGCCGCTGAAGCTGCCCGACGGCGGTGCGGTGGTCGTGCAGCGCGGCTGGATCGCGCGCGACGACGCCAGCCCGATGAAGGCGCCGCCCGTCGCGACGCCGGTCGGCGCCGTCGCGCTGCGCGGCCATGTCGCGCCGTGGCCGTCGCACTGGATCGAGATCGGCCACGGCCCGGGTGGCGCGGTCCGGCAAAATCTCGAACTGGTGCCGTTCGCGGCCGAGTCCGGCCTCGCCTTGCGGCCGGTCACGGTGGTCGAGGACACCGGCGCCGACAATGCCGGCGACGGCCTGCGCCGCGACTGGCCCTCGCCCGTCGGCGGCGTCAGCGTCGCCACCAACTACGGCTACGCCGTCCAGTGGTTCGGCATGAGCGTCGCGTTCCTGGGCCTGTGGGTGTGGCTGCAGTTCGTGCGCCCGCGCCGCGCGTCCACCGACCTTTCCGATTCCCCGTCCGGCGCCCGCGCCGGCGATTCCGCTCCTCGATGAAACCGACTCCGCCCGACGACCCCAAGGCCACCGGCCCGGAATCCATGACCTTCACGCTGCACGGCACGCCCGCGCCGATGCGCGACTACCCGGCCGCGCAGAGCCGGCGCGGCCGCCTCATGATGCTGGTGATCCTGGTCGTGTGCGCGTTGCCGGTGATCGCGTCCTACTTCACGTACTACGTCATCCGCCCCGACGGCCGCAGCAACTACGCGACGCTGATCGAGCCGCAGCGCCCGCTGCCCTCGCTGGACGCGCTGCCCGCGCAGGACATGGACGGCCACTCCGTGCCGCTGACGACGCTCAAGGGCCAGTGGCTGCTGGTCGTCGTCGCGCCGGCGAGCTGCGGCAAGCTGTGCGAGAGCAACCTGTTCCTGCAGCGCCAGCTGCGCGAGATGATGGGTGCCGAGCGCGACCGCATCCAGAAGGTCTGGCTGGTCGACAGCCCCGAGCCCGTCGCGCCCGCGCTCGCCGCCGCGGTGGGCGCGCCGCCCGCCGTGCTGAGCTACCGCGTCGACCGGTCCGCGCTGGAGCGCTGGCTCGAGCCCGAGCGCGGCCATGCGCTGGAGGATCACCTCTACATCGTCGACCCGCTGGGCAACTGGATGATGCGCACGCCGGCCCGGCCGGATCCGGCGAAGCTGAAGAAGGACGTCGAGCGGCTGCTGCGGGCGTCGCAGTGGTGGAACCGGGCGAAGGACGCGCAATGAATCCGACGCCGGCCTACGACTGGACCTCGCTGACCGGCCTCGCGCTGATCGCGCTGGCCATCGTCTCGGTCGTGCTGATGATCGCGTGGTGGCGCGGCGGGCTGCGCCACAGGTCGCGCAGGCAGCGCGTGGCCGCGCTCGCGGGCCTGACGCTGTTCCTGTGCTTCGACCTCGTGGTGTTCGGCGCCTACACGCGGCTGAGCGACTCGGGGTTGGGCTGTCCCGACTGGCCGGGCTGCTACGCGACGTCCAGCCCGGTCGCGGCCGCGCAGCACATCGCCCAGGCGCAGGCGCTCGCGCCCGAAGGGCCGGTCACCGAGAAGAAGGCGTGGATCGAGATGATCCACCGCTACTTCGCGATGGCGATCGGCGT
>DASQCX010000499.1:0-5603 GCA_035634455.1 Burkholderiaceae bacterium | reverse complement strand
GTGGAGATTGCCGGCCGCCTGCGCGGCGGCCGCGGCGTGTTCGGCTGGATTGTGGCGCTGCCCTGGGACAACCCGATCATGCTGGCGGTAGCCTTTTCCTTCATCATGCTCGGCTTCGGTGGGGCCGGCGGCCTGATCAATATGAGCTACCAACTCGACACGTCGATTCATAACACGCAATGGATCACGGGCCACTTCCACCTGATCTTCGGCGGCGCGATCGTCATCATGTACATGGTCATCGCCTACGAGCTGTGGCCGCAGCTGTGCCGCAGCGAGCCGCTGCCGCGCGGCCCGATCAAGCTGCAGCTGTGGCTGTGGTTCGTCGGCATGATGGTGCTGACGATGCCGTGGCACCTGGTCGGCCTGCTGGGCATGCCGCGCCGCATGGCCTATTACGACTACACGCATCCGGACATCGCGCCGCAGGCGTGGACGGTCGTCGCCTCCGTCATCGGCGGCTTCCTGCTGGTGATCTCCGCGCTGCTGTTCGTCGCGATCCTCGCGCGGCCGCGCAGGACATCCTCGCCCGCGCCGTTCACGTTCGCCGTCGCCACGCATCCCGACGCGCCCACGCCCGCCGCGCTCAACCGCTTCGGCCTGTGGTTCGCGATGATGGTGGCGCTGACGATCGTCAACTACGGCTGGCCGATCGCCCAGATCGCGCGGCTCGACAACGCCTACGTGCCCGTGATCCCCATCGGAAGCCGCTGACATGTCCACCGAACAGAACTTCTCGTGGAAGAGCCCGTGGGTGCGCTGGAGCGTGCTCGCGCTCGTCGCGCTGACTATCGCCAGCCTGCTCGTCGGCTTCGTCTGGCTGCCGTCTCAGAAGGCCGACTTCGCGGCCGACGGCCTCTGGAGCGCGATCTGCCGCGCGGCGGGCGTGCCCGCGTCGTGGAGCCGCTCCGCGTCGTCTCACGAGGCGCGCGGCACGCAGGTGGTGCTCGATCGCCGCATGACGCGCGCCGACGACGCGGTGGCCATCGGCCGCGGCGCGACGCTCGCGCTGAACTGCACCATGTGCCACGGCGCGCTCGGCGCCAGCACGTCGAACGCGCCCAACCTGGCGGGCCAGTACCCCGAGGTGATCGTCAAGCAGCTGCGCGACTACGCCGGCGGCGCGCGCGCGAGCTCGATCATGCAGGCGATGGCGCGCAACCTGAACGAGCGCGACATCGACGACCTGGCCGCGTACTACGCCTCGCTGCCGAAGGCCCGCACCGCGCCGACGACCTACGACGAATCGCTGCCCAGGCTGGTGCGCGTGGGCGACCCGATGCGCAACATCCCGCCGTGCATCGCCTGCCACGGCCAGGTCGACCAGAAGATCGGTGCGCCCTGGCTCGAAGGCATGCCGCGCGCCTACCTCGCCGGCCAGCTGGCCGCGTTCCGCAGCGGGCAGCGCCGCAACGACGGCGAGGCCCAGATGCGCGACGTCGCCCGCGGCATGAGCGACGACGAGATCGCGGAGGTCTCGAACTTCTACGCGCGCAAGGCCGTCAGCTACTGACCGCGCCGCAACGCCGGATTGACGCGACGCAAGTCCGCCGCGTCGACTCGCGCATCCAATGATCGCAGGCGGCGCCGCCTTCGGCGCCGGCCGTGCGACATGCACAAGAAATTTCCCATCCAGCCGGCCCACCCGGAACGCATCTGCTGGGGCTGCGATCGCTACTGCCCCACGGATGCGCTGGCCTGCGGCAACGGCTCGGAGCGCACGCCACACCTGTCCGAGCTTTTCGGCGAGGACTGGATGGACTGGGGGCCGCCGCCGCCCGACGGTGCGCCGGCGATGACCGACGCCGCCGGCGCGGCTTGACGTCGGGCCAGGCCTGCGCGGCCCGCCGTGCGAGTCTCCACTATCAACGAGGATGCCATGACCGCCACCCTGAAGATCCTGCGCGACGAACACGCGGCGCTCGCCTCGGTGCTGCGCAGCATGCCCCCGCTGGTAGCCGTGACCCGGGGCGGTGGCGCGCCCGACTTCGCGCTGCTGCGCGACATGGTGTTCTACGTCGCCGACTTCCCCGAGCGCCAGCACCATCGCAAGGAGTCGGAGCTGCTGTTCCCGAAACTGCGAGCAAGGGCGCCCTGGGCTCGCGAGCTGCTCGACCGCCTGGAGGAGGAACATGCACGCAGCGAATTCTGGATCCGCACGCTCGAGCACGCGCTCACCGCATGGGAGGTGATCGGCGACGGGCGTCGCGCCGCCTTCGCGGGCGCCGTGCAGCGCTACACGGCGTTCTACCTCGCGCACATGGCGCTGGAGGAGCGCGAGATCATGCCGCTCGCGTTGCAGGCGCTCACGCCCGCGGACTGGAGCGAGCTGGACGGCGCGCTCGCGCCCGAGCCCGATCCGATCACCGGCCTCGAGCCGGAGGCCGCCTACCGCACGCTGCTCGACCGCATCGTCTTCGCGGCGCCGCCGCCCGGCCGGGGCCGGGGCCGGGGCCGGCTGCGCGACGCGAGGCCCGGCGCTTGACGCGGCGCAAGGGTCGTCCGGGGCGAAGCTCCAAGAATCCGGGCATTGACCAACGTCAGTGCCCGCCCGCCATGCTCTGCCCCACCGTCCGCGCCCCGCTCGATCACATCGAGGTCGCCTGCTCGAACTGCAGCCTGCGCGAGCTGTGCCTGCCCGTGGGACTGGCGCCCGACGAGATGCAGCGGCTGGACGGCCTCGTGAGCACCCGGCGCAACGTCAAGCGCGGCGAGGTGCTGTTCCGCGACAACGACGCCTTCACCTCGCTGTACGCGATTCGCGCCGGCTTCTTCAAGACCTGCGCCACGTCCGAGGACGGACGCGACCAGGTCACCGGCTTCATGATGGCGGGCGACCTGATGGGCTTCGACGGCATCGGCCACGACCGCCACCGCTGCGACGCCGTCGCGCTGGAGGATTCGCAGGTGTGCGTCATCCCGTACGCGCGGCTGGACGAGCTGTCGCGCGACGTCCCCGAACTGCAGCGCCAGCTCAACCGCGTCATGAGCCGCGAGATCGTGCGCGAGCACGGCGTGATGATGATGCTCGCCGGCATGCGCGCCGAGGAGCGCGTGACCGCGTTCCTGTCCAACCTCGCGCAGCGCCTGGAGATGCGCGGGTTCTCGCCGTCGGCGCTGATCCTGCGCATGACGCGCCAGGAGATCGGCACCTACCTCGGCCTGAAGCTGGAGACGGTCAGCCGCTGCTTCACTCGGCTGCGCGACGAGGGCATCCTCGACGTGCACCAGCGCAACGTGCGCATCCTCGACGCCGCTGCGCTGCAGCGGCTCGTGAAGGGCCTGCAGCGAAGCCGCGCTTGACCGATCGCAAGCCGGCGCAGGCCTGTCCGGCGCTGGCTCAGGACATCGTCTCGACGAGCACCGCCTGCACCAGGCGCAGCAGCGTCTCGTCCACCGAGCAGCAGGCCGGCTGAGCAAGCTCGAACACGGGCACCAGGCGACGCAGCGGACCGCCTTCGCCGCCGAGGTCGGCGTAGACGGGCACACCGGCGGCCTCCTGCAGCTCGCGCGCCTGCGCCGGTGCGAACGACACGACATCGACCGCGTCGTACAGGCTGCCGAGCATGCGCGCCGCGTGGCCGGCGCGTTCGGGGCCCTCCAGCAGCGCGGCCGAGCCGATGCGCGAGACGCGTGCCCCGAGACCGGCCGCGGCGCGTTCGAACAGGCGGGCGGACGGCGCGTCATGGTCGTCGCCGGCGATGGCCACGTGACGCCCGCGCAGCGGCAGGGACTCGCCGGCCTCCCGCGCCGTGAGCCGCAGACGGCAGGCGATCTCCACGAGGGAGCGCGCCTCGTCGGCGTCGAGTGCATCGCCGTCCAGCAGGTGCCGGGAAAGGGAAAGTGACATCGGGGTTCGCCAATCGGAGCGGTCCGCGAAGGTTAGTCGGGGCGGTCGCGGACGCCTTGCGCGGCGTCAAGCGGCACCTCCGGGCGAACCCGCATTGCGGGTCTGTCACCGTCCGTTCACCGAGCGTTACCGAGTGACGCCGGCAGGTCGTCGTGCGCTCATGGGCGCTGCCCAGAATTCGCTCATCCGCTGAACCGCACGATCCACCAAGGAATCCGCCATGCTGTACGACGCCCTCCCGACGCCCCGCCAAGCCATCCTCCCTGCGGAGCGCGCCGTCGTACCGGGGCTGCGCCGCGACGCGCGGCGCGACGTGGCGGACGCCGCCGCCCACAGCCGCGCGATCGGCGGGCGACTGGCGCTGATCTCGTCGGCCGTCGAGGTGCAGCGCCACCTGCTGCGCGCCGAGCAGAAGGTCTACCGTTCGGGCGACCCTTTCACGCATCTGTACGTCGTCAATTCCGGCTTCTACAAGGTCGTCACGCTGTCGCCCGACGGACGGGAACAGATCGTCAGCTTCAAGTTCCGCGGCGACTGGCTGGGCTTGGACGGCATCGCGGACGGCGCCCACGACTGCGACGTCGTCGCGATGGACATCGGCGAGGTCTGGGCCATCCCGTACGCCGCCTTGCTGCAGGCATGCGCGCTGCGGCCGGCCCTGATGGCGGTCCTGCACGAAGGCATGAGCCGCGAGATCACCAGCGACCGCAACTCGCTGATGACGGTGTGCACGCTGCCGGCCGACGCCCGCGTCGCGGACTTCCTGAGCAGTTGGGCCGGCGCGATCGCCCGCCGCGGCCTGCGCAACGACCACATCCAGCTGCACATGACGCGCGCCGAGATCGGCAACTACCTCGGCCTCTCGCTGGAGACGGTCAGCCGCGCGCTGTCCAAGCTCGCGCGCGAAGGGCTGATCGGCTTCCCCGACAAGTGCCGGCGCGACATCGTGATCGACGACGTCGCCGCCCTCGACGCCTTCGTCCAGCAGTGCCTGGCGCCGGTCGCGCCGCTGCACTGAACCCGCCCTTCCGCGCTCACGCGGCGGGGCCGCCGAGCGGCCCGGGAACGGCGTCGGCCCGGCCCGCGGGCGGCGCAGGCGTCTCGCTCAGGCCGCGGAAGTCACCGCCGGCACCAGCACGTAGCCCGCGCCGCGCACCGACTTGATCAGCTCGGGGCGCTCGGGATCGGCCTCGATCTTGCGGCGCAGGCGACCGACCTGCACGTCGATCGTGCGGTCGAACGGGGCGGCGCCCCGGCCGCGCGTGTGCTCCAGCAGGAAGTCGCGCGACAGCACGCGGCCCGGGTGCCGGACGAGCACGCCCAGCAGGTCGAATTCGCCGCTCGTGAGCACGACCTCGGCGCCGGCCGGGTCGCGCAGCGAGCGCGCCGCGACGTCGAGGGTCCAGCCCGCGAACGCGAAGCGCTCGCGCACGGCCGGCGCTTCGGGCGCAGGCGCGGGAGCCGGGACGGCTGGCGCAGTCGTCCGCCGAAGCACGGCCTTCACGCGGGCGGCCAGCTCGCGCAGGTCGAACGGCTTGGTCACGTAGTCGTCGGCCCCGACCTCGAGCCCGACGATCTTGTCGACGGATTCGCCGCGGCCGGTCACGATCACGAGGCCGCAACGGTGGTGCTCGCGCAGCTGGCGCGCGATCGCGAAGCCGTCCTCGCCGGGCAGGCCGAGATCCAGCATCACGAGCGCGGGCGGGTCGGCCGCCATCAGGGCCAGCAGATCGCGCCCGCCGTGCAGCCGCGT
>DASQCX010000498.1:0-2080 GCA_035634455.1 Burkholderiaceae bacterium | reverse complement strand
TGCCCGTGAGCGCGGTCGGCCTTGTCGCAGCAACGCTCGCGGAGTTCGGCGCCGTCGGGCCGCCCGAAGGCGTGGGGATGTCGCTGGCCGCACCCACGCTGATCGAGCACGGCAGCGACGAGCTGCAGACGCGGTTCCTGTCGCCCACGGTCACGGGCGAGATCAGCTGGTGTCAGCTGTTCAGCGAACCGGGCGCAGGTTCCGACCTCGCCGGGCTGACCACGAAGGCAGAGTTCGCTGACAACGAGTGGCGCGTCAGCGGGCAGAAGGTCTGGAACACATCGGCGCACCATGCTGACTACGGGCTGCTCGTCGCCCGCACCAACTGGGACGTGCCCAAGCACCACGGCCTCACCTACTTCGTCCTGCCGATGAAACAGCCTGGCGTCGAGGTCCGGCCGCTGCGCCAAGCCAACGGCCACGCGTCATTCAACGAGGTCTTTCTCGACGACGCACGCATCCCAGCCAGCTTCGTCATCGGCGACGTCGACGGCGGATGGCGCGTCGCGCTGGCCACGCTCGCGCACGAACGTCGCGCCGCGATCCCGTCACCTCCGACCGTCCACCGCGAAGGACGCGTGTGGCGGGAAGCGACCGAAGAGGCCCTCCATCTGCGGGCGCCGTACCGGTGGTACCCGCAGCGCGCCGGCCGCGTCGACCTGCTCGTGCCCCGGGCGCTCGCGACGGGGCGCGCTGCTGACCCGCACGTGCGCCAGGAGCTGGCGCGTGCCGTCACGCTCGCGTGGACCGCGCGATGGACTGCAGAACGCGCCGCCGCCGCCCGCAAACTGGGCAAGCCGCCGGGGCCGGAAGGGTCACTCGGCAAGCTCGCCAGCAGCAACGTTGCCCGCGCCGCGCGCGCCGCTCACCTCGCCATCGCCGGGCCGACTGCCCTGCTTGCCGGCCCAGACTCTCCCGTCGACGGCATCATCGCCGAGATCATCCTGTCGGTGCCGGCCGTGTCCATCGCCGGCGGCACCGACGAGATTCAGCGCAACATCATCGGCGAGCGCGTGCTCGGGCTGCCCAAGGACCCGACGCAGGACGCGTCGATCCCGTTCCGCGATGTACCCAAGAACTGGAGCTGACCCGTGCCGACCCTCGACCGCGGCGGAGTGCAGATCGCCTACGACGTCGTCCCCGGTCCCGCCGAGGCGACGCCGTTGCTGCTGACCCACGGCTACGGCGCGAGCCGGGCGATGTGGCAGCCGAACCTCGCCGTGCTGGCGGCGACGCGAACCGTCGTCACCTGGGACATGCGCGGGCACGGCCAGACCGACTCACCGCAGGACCCGAAGCTCTACTCGCACGAGCACACTGTCGATGACATGGTCGCCGTACTCGATGCTTGCCACATTCCTGTGGCCGCGGTTGGCGGCCTCAGCCTCGGCGGCTTCATGTCACTCGACTTCCACCGAACCCACCCCGGCCGCGTGCGCTGCCTGCTGCTCTTCGACACCGGCCCGGGGTTCAACAAGGACGAATCGCGGCAGGCGTGGAACGACTACGCGTGCCGGACCGCCGACCGCCTCGAGCGCGACGGCACGGCCGCGCTCAGCAGCAGCCCGGAGGTAGCCCCGGCTACCGCGGACGTCGCCGGCCTCGCCCGCGCCGCCCGCGGCATGCTCACACAGCAAGACGCCGGCGTCATCATGTCACTGCGGGATGTCACCGTCCCCACCCTCGTCCTGGTCGGAGCCGACGACACGAACTTCCTCGCCGCGGCCGACTACATGGCTACCGCGATCTACGGCGCAGAAAAGGTCGTCGTGCCGGGCGCCGGGCACGCCGCGAACATCGACCAGCCCAGCGCCTTCAACGACGCCGTCGTCGACTTCCTCGCCCGGCACGCCTAGATGGCCGGCGCGCTGAAGGGCATCCGGGTCCTCGACCTGACGTCCGTTGTGATGGGTCCCATGGCGACCCAGATCCTCGGCGACCTGGGCGCCGACGTCATCACCGTGGAAAGCGCGCGCGGCGAGACCAACCGCGCCATGGGGCCCGGCCCGCACTCGGCACTGTCCGGCACCTCGCTCAACCTGCTCCGCAGCAAGCGCAACATCGCGCTCGACCTGACTCA
>DASQCX010000497.1:0-5686 GCA_035634455.1 Burkholderiaceae bacterium | reverse complement strand
GGTGGCCAAGGGCTCGCTGCAGGCCAAGTGGATCGACCTGCTCGCGCTGCTGCTGGGCCTGGCCGTGACGCTGCCGCTGGCCGGCTTCGCCGCGCGGCGCGCCCGCTTCCAGACGCTGCTGGCGGGCCTGGATTCGTATTTCAGCCAGCCGCGCGCCTGGAGCTTCCTCGCGTTCATCGTGTTCTACAAGCTCACCGACGCGTTCCAGCTCTCGCTGCTGACGCCCTTCCTGCTCAAGGGCATGGCCTTCGGCCCGGCGGAAGTCGGCGTCGTCAACAAGCTGATCGGGCTGGTGCTGACGGTGTTCGGCGCGCTGCTCGGCGGCCTGGTGATGCTGCGGCTGCGGCTGGTGTGGTCGCTGCTGGTGTTCGGGCTGCTGCAGATGTCCAGCAGCCTCGCGTTCTGGTGGCTGGCCGTCCACGGCAAGGGCGTGCTGCCGGGCTGGACGATCCCGGCGTTCGACTTCGGCTTCGTCAAGCTGCTGCACTCGACGCTGGTGGACGGCGGCCTGCTGATGGCCGTGGCCTGCGAGAACCTGGCCAGCGGCATGGGCACGGCCGCGTTCCTCGCGTTCCTGATGAGCCTGACCAACACCCGGTTCAGCGCCACGCAGTTCGCGCTGCTGTCGGCGTTCCAGTCGGTCGGGCGGGTCTGGATCGGGCCGCTGGCGGGCGTGCTGGTCGAGGCCATCGGCTGGCCGAAGTTCTTCCTGGTCGCCGTGGCGATGGGCGTGCCTTCGCTGATCCTGCTCAGGCTGCTGTGGCGCACCATAGCCGCGCTCGACGTGCGCGACGGCCGCGCCGCGACCCCTTGAATCGCGGGCGATCGCAATCACCTGCTGCTCCACCTTGTCCCGGACGCCCCGCTTGAACGCCCCCGCCGATTCCGCCGTCGATCCGGCGCGACGCCGCCTGCTCGCCGCTGGCGCCTTGCTGGCGCTGCCCTGCGCCGGCGCGCTGGCGCAGCCGCGCGAGGGCGTGCAGGTCGGGCCGCCGTCCAGCTTCGAGTCCGTGGTGCCCGCCGACCGGATCGAGGCCGAGGCCGCGCGCGGCTACCGCGACATGATCGCCCAGGCGCGCGCCGCGCACCGCCTCGCGCCGCCCGACAACGTGCAGCTGCGCCGCCTCGTGATGATCGCGGGCCGGCTGCGGCCGTTCGCCGCCATGTGGAACGAGCGCGCGGCCGGCTGGCAGTGGGAGGTCAACCTCATAGACTCGCCGCAGGTCAACGCGTTCTGCATGCCGGGCGGCAAGATCGCGTTCTACTGGGGCATCCTCGCCAAGCTGCAGCTCACCGACGACGAGGTCGCGATGGTGATGGGCCACGAGATGACCCACGCGCTGCGCGAGCACGGCCGCGCGCAGATCGGCAAGGAGGTGGCCACGCAGGGCGCAATCGCGCTGCTGGCCGGCCTGTTCGGCTGGAGCAACGCGAGCCGCCAGGTGGCGGGCGTGGGCGGGCGCCTGCTGTCGCTCAAGTACAGCCGCGACGACGAGACCGAGGCCGACCTGATCGGCCTGGAGCTGGCGGCGCGCGCGGGCTACGACCCGCGCTCGGCGCTGTCGCTGTGGCACAAGATGGAGGCGGCCAGCCGGGGCGCGCCGCCGGCCTTCCTGTCCGACCATCCGTCCAACCCGGATCGGCTGCGCACGATCGCGGCCAACATCCCGCGCGTGATGGGGCTGTACGAGCGTGCCCCCAAGCCGGACCAGCGCTTCGGCCCGCCGCAGGCCGGCTGATCGATCGTCCGGGGGCGCCCGTCCGCCGGGCCGAGGTGCCCTCGGCCCCCAAAAGGCCCGGGCCCGCCTTGCGCGCGCGTCCGCACGCCTCCGCTTCGCGCATCGCGCGGCGGCCTGCTCGACATTAGGGGGAGGGTGCCGGGGAAGGTACGAGCGTTGCCCACGTCTGGCGTGACCGGCGCTCGCGGGTCCGATAAATCCTGTCGCATGGGGCGGCGGACAAACCCTTTCGGAGTACCACCAATGACTTCCCAACATGACCAGATCGGCCGTCAGAACCAGCATGACCAGGCCGGTGCGACGGGCCAGCAAGGTGGCCAGCCCAGTGGCGGCCGCGGCTTCGCCGGCATGGATCGCGAGCGCCAGCGCGAGATCGCCAGCCAGGGCGGCCGCGCGGCGCACGCCAGCGGCAACGCGCACCAGTTCACGTCGGAGGAGGCGCGCGCCGCCGGCTCCAAGCGCCATGCGAACGCCGCCCTGCGCGCGGCCCAGGCCGCCAATACCGGCAAGGGCAGCGATTCGTCCCTGAGCTGAGCGGGCCGCCGGCCCGCGCCGCGGCGGGCCGATCGACCGGTTTGCTGCAAACGCTACCGCAAAGCGTGGGCCGGGCTCACGCTTTTTTCATGCCGGGTCGCGCGCCGCGGCCTCGCCGTGCGAAGTTTCGTAAAGTGAGCGCCACGCCGCGGGGCGATCCGGTTGATCGCCCGTCGTAACTGCCAGTGCTTATGATCGAGCGATGCACATCGCCCTGATCGCGCACGACGCCAAGAAGGACCTGATGGTCGCCCTCGCGCGCGACTTCGTCCCGTTCCTCTCCCGCTGCCACGTGATGGCCACCGGCACCACGGGCTCGCGCCTGATCGTCGAGGCCGGCATCCAGGTGGAACGCCTGCTCAGCGGCCCGCTGGGCGGCGACCTGCAGATCGGCGCGCGCCTGGCCGAGGGCCAGGTCGACGCAGTGATCTTCCTGCGCGACCCGATGACCCCGCAGCCGCACGAGCCCGACATCAACGCCCTGGTGCGCGCCTGCGACGTGCACGACGTCGTGTGCGCCACCAACGAGTCCACCGCGCGCCACGTGCTGCGCGCGCTTTCGGAAGAGCTCGACGCGCAGCTGGCCGCTCAGAAGCGGTAGCCGAGGCCGACGGTCAGCTGCGGGAGCGCCTTGAACTTGTGCACGGTGTCCTGGAAGTCGCGGTTCTCCTGTGCCAGGTCCGCCGCGCCCTGCTGGTTCAGCGCCAGCTCGCTGGCCAGCGCGGGCGAGGCCTTCAGCGGCGTCGCCTTGGCGGTGCCGACGGAGGCGCCGAGGTCGAAGTTGAAGGTCAGGCCCGGTGCGCTGTCGTGGTGGCCCCAGCCCAGGCCCAGGTAGGGCGCGGCCTTGGGGAACGACAGGTCGGAGGTCACGTAGTACAGCGACGACGGCGCGTCGTACTGCGTGCCGCCGATGGAGATCTTGCCGTTGTGCGCCGAGGCGGTCATCGTGGCTTTCGCCTGGTTGAACGTGGCGCCGGCGCTGAGGCGGAACCCGCCGCCGGCCACGAACCAGTCGCCCAGCAGCGCGCCGCGGTCGTACTTGAGGCTGCCCTTGAAGTCGTTGTCGGACGTCGAGCCGCTGTAGGCGTGGTGGGCGATGGTGCCGAAGTCGGCGCGCAGCGCGAACAGGCCGCCGACCGGCTGCGCGACGCCGACCAGCGCGTACGGGAAGCCGGTGGCGACGTACGCCTCCGCCGCGGCGGCGGGGCGCGCGCCGGCCAGGGCGAAGGTGGCGAGCGCCAGGGCGGCGAGGCGGGGGCGGGCGGCGTGCTTGATCATCGTTGGAGCCTGGCAGGGAGTGGAGGCGTCAGCGTAGCGTGGATGGCGCCGGCGCGAACGCGGGAATTGCGGGGCGGAACGCCTGCGCCACAATCGTCCCGCGAAACCGCCCGCCCGACGGTTTCCACGCGGCAACGGGAGTGTCCGGGCGTAGTCGGCATCCGCCGGAGGAATCGATGGTGACGATCCAGTCCGTCCTGCGCGACGCGTGGTTCGCTGCGGCGGCGGTGCTGGCCGTCGCCGGCGCCGGGTGCGGCGGCGGGGGCGGCAACGACGGCGGCGCCAGCGGCAGCGCCGCGCAGTTCATCGACGCGAACCACTATTCGGCCGCGGCCGGCGCCTCGCTGTCCACGCCCAGCGAGGCGACCGGCGTCACGCACCACACCCTGACGCTGGGCGGCGGCGCGATCGCCTACACCGCCACGGCGGGGCACCTGTCGGCGCTCGACGCCGGCCAGGCGCCCGAGGCCTCGATCTTCTACGTCGCCTACACGGCCGACGGCGCCGCGGCGGCCACGCGGCCCGTCACCTTCTTCTTCAACGGCGGCCCGGGCTCGGCCACGGTCTGGCTGCACCTGGGCTCGTTCGCGCCCAAGCGCCTGGCCACCGGCGTGCCAGCCACCACGCAGTCGCTGCCGTTCCCCTACGTCGACAACGCCGAGAGCCTGATCGACACCAGCGACCTGGTCTACGTCGACGCGGTGGGCACCGGGCTGTCCGAGGCCGTCGCGCCGCACACCAACCAGGACTTTTGGGGCGTGGACGCCGACGCCGCCGTGCTGCGCGACTTCGTCCTGCGCTGGCTGGCGGTCAACGGGCGCACGGCGTCGCCGCTGTTCGTCTTCGGCGAGTCCTACGGCACCACGCGCGTGCCGGTGCTCGCGCGCCTGCTCGAGACCGCGGGGCGGCGCGTCAACGGCGTCGTGGAGCTGTCGTCCATCCTCGACTACAACAGCAACTGCTCGGTCGCCGGCGGCACGCCCACTGTCGACTGCGCGGGCTTCCTGCCCAGCTACGCCGCGGTGGGCGACTGGTGGCATCTGGACTCGGGCGGCGCGGCCGCCGACCTCGACGCCGACATCGCCACCGTGCGCGGCTACGCCGACGCCACCTACGCGCCCGACGCCGCCGCCTGGCTCGCGAACGGCACGCTGCCGCCCGCCGACCACCTCGCTTCGCTTGTCGCCTTCACCGGGCTGGGAACTGCGACCTGGCAGCAGCAGTTCGACATGGACTTCGACACCTTCCGCCACCAGCTGATCGCCGACACGACGCTGGGCGTGTACGACGGCCGCATGTCGGCGCTGGTGGGCACGCCGCTGGACGCGGACGACGACCCGTCCAACAGCTTCGTCGCGCCCGGCTTCCAGTCCGGGATCGACGCGCTGCTGCCCGCACTCGGCTACACCAATCCGTCCACCTACGTGATGGCCAGCAACGCCATCGCCACCTGGAACTTCTCGCACGGCGGCCGTGCGCTGCCCGACGTCGTGCCCGATCTCTCGGCCACGCTGGCGCTCGACCCGCAGCTCAAGATCCTGTTCCTCGGCGGCGAGCACGACCTGATCACGCCGTTCCACCAGACCGAGCTCGACGTCGCGCGCCTGGGCGCCGGCGCCCCGCTGGCGCTGCACTTCCATCCCGGCGGCCACATGACCTACCTCGACGACGGCTCGCGCCCGTTGATGAAGGCCGAGCTGGCCGCGTTCTACGCAGGAGCCCGATGATGCGCGTCGCCCCGTTCATCCCGCTGCTGGCCCTGGCCGCCACGGCCGGCGCGGCGCCGCTGCGCGATCCGGGCCAGCCGCCCGCCGCCGCGCAGCAGGCCGCCCAGGCCCAGAACCGCGCGCGGCCGGCCTCGGTCGGCGCCACGCTGGACGCCGAGGCCGAGGCGCACCTGCGCGCGAGCTTCGACGCCGCCGACAGCGCGCACCGCGGCACGCTCTCGCGCGCCGAGGCGCAGGCCGGCGGCTTCGGCTGGATCGCCAACCACTTCGACGCGATCGACACGCGCCGCGCGGGCCGCGTCAGCTTCGACGACGTCCGGCGCTACCTGAAGTCGCGCGGCGCGGGCAGCGCCACGCAGTAGCGCCGCGCGCGTCCGGCTCACGAGCGCACGTAGGCGTAGCCGGCGT
>DASQCX010000496.1:0-3073 GCA_035634455.1 Burkholderiaceae bacterium | reverse complement strand
TCGATCGCGTCACCGCGACGCAGCAGCACCTGGCGGCCGAGGCGCTGTACCAGCTGCTGGGCGAGCGCGGCGTCGTCGAGGCGGACGCCTCGTTGCCCGCCGCCCGCCTGCCCGGCGAGGACCTGCTGGCGCTGGACGCCGCGCTGCGCGACAACGACCTCGGCGCCCTGCACGTGGCCTGCGCGACGCGGCTGGATCGCCTCAAGCCGGTGCTGCGCGCGCTGGTTCACTATCATCTGGGATCGCCCGCCCTGCGCACGCGCGACGTCATGCGCGACGCAAGGCAGCTCCTCGGCACGCGCTGAACACGAAAGACCGACCATGAATCCGCTCGTCGCCCCCGAACAGGTCACGCACCCGCAGCGTTGCGCGCTGTCGGTCAACGTCAACAAGGTCGCGCACCTGCGCAACACGCGCCACCTGGGCATCCCCAGCGTCGTGCGCGCCGCGACGCTGTGCCTGCAGGCGGGGGCGCAGGGCATCACGGTGCATCCGCGGCCGGACGAGCGCCACATCCGCGCGGCCGACGTGTCCGAGCTGAAGGACCTGCTCGAGGCCTGGCCCGAGGCCGAGTACAACATCGAGGGCAACCCGACGCAGAACCTGATGCGCTTCATCCGCGAAGCGCGGCCGCACCAGGCCACCTTCGTGCCCGACAGCGAGGACCAGTTCACCTCCGACCACGGCTGGGACGTCGCGAAGGAGGCCACGCGCCTGCGCCCGCTGATCGAGGAATGCCACGCGCTGGGCGTGCGCGTCAGCCTGTTCATGGATCCGCTGCCCGAGGCGATGGCCGCGGTGCGCGAACTCGGCGCCGACCGCGTCGAGCTCTACACCGAGACCTACGCCAGCGCCCACGGCACGCCGCGCCAGGCCGAGGTGCTCGCGCGGTTCGCGCGCACCGCCGAGGCCGCGCTGGCGCTGGGGCTGGGCGTCAACGCCGGCCACGACCTGAGCCTCGCCAACCTGACCGATTTCATCCGCGCCGTGCCCGGCGTGGCCGAGGTGTCGATCGGCCACGCGCTGGTCGCCGACGCGCTCGAATACGGCATGGCCGACACCGTGCACCGCTACCTGCGCGCGATCGTCGACGCGGAAGCTGCGGAGACGCTGGCGTGATCTACGGCATCGGCACCGACCTGTGCGACGTGCGCCGCATCACGGCGACGCTGCAGCGCAAGGGCGACCGCTTCGCCGAGAAGGTGCTGGGCCCCGGCGAGCTGGAGGTGTTCCACGCGCGGCGCGCCAAGGTCGAGGGACGCGGCATCCGCTTCCTCGCGACGCGCTTCTCGGCCAAGGAGGCGTTCTCCAAGGCCATCGGCATGGGCCTGCACATGCCCATGACCTGGCGCAGCTGCGAGATCCTCAACGAGCGCTCCGGCAAGCCCTTCATCCGCCTGCACGGCGAGCTGGCCGAATGGTTCGCGGCGAGCAACCTGATCGCGCACGTGACCGTCACGGACGAGAGCGACTACGTGGCCTCCTTCGTGGTGGTCGAGACGCAGCCGGCCCCCTGAACACCCGCAACCCGGAGCTGACCCCATGGCTCGCAAGACCAAGAAGAACGCCAAGAAATCCCAGCCTGCCCGCGACGCTCGCTTCGAGGCGCAGGCTCCCGTCATCCTCGACGTCGGCGGCACCGCGCTGAACGCCGACGACCGCCGCCGCCTCGCGCACCCGCTGACCGGCGGCGCCATCCTGTTCGGCCGCAACTGGGTCGATCGCCGCCAGCTGACGGAGCTGGTGGCCGAGATGAAGGCGATCCGGCCCGACCTGCTGGTGTGCGTCGACCACGAGGGCGGCCGCGTGCAGCGCTTCCGCACCGACGGCTTCGCCCACCTGCCGGCGATGGACGCCTACGGCAAGCGCTGGATGGACGACGGCCGCGGCCCCGCCGGCGACGGCGCGATGGCCGCCACCGACGCGGCCACCGCGGCCGGCTTCGTGATGGCGTCCGAACTGCGCTCCTGCGGCGTCGACCTCAGCTTCGCGCCGGTGCTGGACCTGCAGTTCGGCCACAGCGCCGTCATCGGCGACCGCTCGTTCCATCGCGACCCGCGCGTCGTCACGCTGCTGGCCAAGAGCCTGATGCTGGGCATGCGCCAGGCCGGCATGGCCAACTGCGGCAAGCACTTCCCCGGCCACGGCCACGTCGCGGCCGACAGCCACACCGACGTGCCGGTCGACCCGCGCAAGCTCGCCGAGATCCTGGCGGACGACGCGCGGCCCTACGACTGGCTGTCCACCTCGCTGGCCAGCGTGATGCCGGCGCACGTCGTCTACCCCGACGTCGACGGCAGGCCGGCCGGCTTCTCCGACACGTGGCTGCAGGACATCCTGCGCGCCCGCCTCGGCTTCACCGGCGCGATCTTCAGCGACGACCTCAGCATGGCCGGCGCGCGCACGCTGGGCGGCCGCGAGCTGGGCTACGCCGAGGCCGCCGTGCTGGCGATGGGCGCGGGCTGCGACCTGGTGCTGCTGTGCAACCAGAGCGTCGGCAAGGGCAAGCCGCTGGACGCGCTGCTGGACGGCCTGATGGCGGCGCGCGACGCCGGCACCTGGGCGCCCGACGCCCTGTCCGAACGCCGCCGCCTGGACCTGCTGCCGCAGACCGAGCCGCTGGCCTGGGACGACCTGATGCGCGACCCGGCCTACCTGCACGCGCTGGACCGGCTCTGAGTGAGCCGCGGACGGATCCGGCGCGCCGCGCTTGTCGCGAGCGAAAAAAAGCCGCGAGCCCTCGCGGGGCCGCGGCGTTTCGTGACGCGCCGGTGATCAGGGCCCGGCGCGGCCCGTGACGCACTTGTTCTGCTGGCAGCGCGCACCGGGGTCGGCCTGCATGAAGCAGGGCGACACGCGATGCGACGCCCGCGCCTGCTGGGCCGAGAGCTCGCGCTGGTGCTGCGCCAGCGCTTCCACGCTGTCCGGCGCGGCGCCGTTGCTCGAATACGCGCGATAGCCGGTCGGGCCGCCGCAGGCCTTGGCGCCGACGGCGATCGAGCGGCATTCGCTGTCCGCCGTGCAGGCCGACGCGGCCTGCAGCGTGCTCTCGAGCTTGGCATGCACCGACGCG